>JAHEAM010000517.1 GCA_024642765.1 Planctomycetaceae bacterium | reverse complement strand
AAACGTCGGCAATGTGGGACAGGGAACGCGTGACGCGATCACTACCGATAACCCCCATCAAATCCCTTGCTCCGATGCGGAGATGTTGGGCTTGTTTGAACGAGTGGATGATGGGGTCCAATTCTGTGGCACCTTTGAGTAACGATGCCAGATTGCCACGCAGCCAGTTTTTCGACGGCATGTCTTCAACCAACAACGCATCAACCAGCTCGTCGATCATGCCCGGATTGTTGCGGATGATTGCAGTCAAGTATTCAGCTGACGCGCACATCCGAACAAACAGCTCCATTGCGGGTGGCGACGTTGCAAATAACTCCCACAGAACGCCCTTGGCTCCCAGGTTATCAGCGACCGAACGAAGCGAAACGAGCGTGACGTCAGGGTTGGGAGTGTTTGCAATCTCGCGAATCAAACGCGGTGCAATGGATGCAAAAAAATGTCGACAGCGTTGTTGCGAAAGGAATGGAATGGTCTCGACGGCGCACGATTGAAAATTGTTCGCCGCAGCAATGGGATTTACAAAGGGTAAGCCTTCCAGAGCCTCGCGTTTTTCTTGATCGGTTGGTTCGTTTTTGAATATCAAGTCAACGATAGGCGGAACCTCTTCATCGAGTTCGGCGGTGAACGCTGAATGCATCAGGTGGTCGAGAATCTTGCGATTGACGTCCGTAATGGTTTTCAAATCGTTTTGAAATTGCGAAAGTGGCGTTTGTTTGAAAACGTCAGAGTAGCCCATACGGATCGCAATTTTTAGAAGTTCCGTCGGGTCATCCGGCAAACTATGCGTTTGCAAGTCAAACATGATTTGCAGCCGATGTTCCAGTCTCCGGAGCCAAATGTAGTTCTGCGAAAGCAATGTTTCTTCATTTAGGGTAAGGCAACCAGCGATTTGTAATTGCTCGATGGCGCGCAGCGTATTCACAGTGCGCGTTAGCGGTAAATTGCCCCCGTTGATAAGTTGTAGGAACTGGATCACAAATTCGATATCGCGGATGCCGCCGTGGCCCGTTTTGATATCAAGTCGATCGCGGCCTTCAACCAACGTACGCCTTTCGATTTGGCGTTTGAGGGCCTTAACGCCCGTGATCTCAAACCGGTTGAGATATCCACGATAGATCCAACCCTGAAGAGACTTTAGGATGCTCTCACCTAATGCGATGTCGCCAGCAACCGGACGGGCTTTGATCCACGCCTGACGTTCCCAAGTGCGGCCTTTGTTTTCAAGGTAGGCGACGAGTGCATTGCGGGTGTTTACCAATCGACCTTTGGAACCATCGGGTCGAAGGCGATGGTCGACGCGATAACAAATTCCGTGCCCGGTCGACTCGTTGAGTAATTTTGTGAAGTCACGAGTGAGGTCTTCGAAAAACTCTTGAGCCGAGCGAGCACGCGGACCGTCGCATTTTCCGTTTTCGGAGTAGATGACAATCAAATCGATGTCGGAGGAGTAATTGAGTTCGTTGCCACCAAACTTTCCAAGGGCAAAGATCGTGTAGCCAATCGCCGCCCCGCCAGGGTTACGAGGGACTCCCCATTTCTTTTGAAGTTGATCGCGACAAAACTCAAAACTACATTGGCAAATGGCTTGAGCCACAAACGAAATCTGTTCCGTAACTAGAGCCAATCGTTGTTGGGCAATAACATCCCCAAAAGCGACTCGCAGCGTTTCGCGTTGCTTGAAGCGGCGCAAGATCGCCATCGCCTGGCGCGTCTCCCGCGCGCTGCGCATTTCGTTCGCAAGATCATCGGTCAATACGTTGAGGCTAATCGGTTGCCCCTCTGAAATTCGCAATGCATCGTATGCCTCGGGATCGCGAATCAGCAGATTAGCCAAGTATTGGCTATTCGAGAAAATTCGCAGCAATACAACGATCGCAGTGGGTTCTCGCTCAAAATATGCCCCAAGGGCAAGAGGACTGCGCGCTGCGACAACAAAACGTTCAAAATTATTGAGCGCCATGTCCGGGTCGCTCACGATCGGCAAGGATTCGGCAAGTTGATTCAACATCGAATCAAGCAAGTCGATGGTCATGCCAGAGTGGGTGAGTTTCTCAAGGTTGATTTGGCCTTTGGCAAGATCGTGAATGCCCGCACGACTCAACCAACCGATTGGGTTTGAAAGAATCTCGATGATTTCGCTGGAGGCCGCCGACATTTTGTGATCGTGCCTCCGAGAAACGTAACCTTAAGAAAGTTGAAATGACAATAAACGGCCCGCGGCCTGTTCCTACAAGGCTCTGCGAAAACGTGATTTTGCCGGAGCATTGCGATCGATACCAAGTTTTTCGTGGGTTACTTCATCTACCCAAGTTTGCAACGGATCGGGTTCAAGGCTGCGATTGATTTTCCGTTCAATTTTCGCAAGTTCGGTTCGTTGACCTGGTTCGACGAGAGTGAACGCAACACCGGAACGGCCCATGCGCCCCGTTCGGCCAACACGATGAACATAATCATCGCTTAGTTCGGGGATATCGAAGTTGATAATGTGTGAAACACCCGACACATCGATGCCACGCCCGACCACATCGGTTGCGACAAGGCACTCGATCTCACCTGCCCGAAATTGTTCCATCATTCGATCGCGTGCCGATTGGTTCAGGTCGCCGTGGATGGTTCCGAGCTTCGTCAACATGCCGGCCTTCAGCAGTTTGCGATAAAGTCGTTCTGTCCCTAATTTCGTGCGGCAAAAAACGATTGCTTGCTGAGGTGTTTCTCGCTCCATCAGCTTGAGTAGCGTTTCGAATTTGAGTTCGTCGTGGACGGTAATGAAGTATTGATCGATTGTTTCGGCAGCGACTTTATTCGTCGAGAAGTTGATCATTTTAGGCGCGTGCATGTATCGCTTGCCAAGTTCCAAAATTGCTGGTGGCAATGTGGCGCTGAGGAGCAGCGTTTGACGGTCTGTGGGACAATGCCGCAAGATCCATTCGATATCGTCGCGAAAACCGATGTCGAGCATCCGATCTGCCTCGTCGAGGACGGCAAACTCAATCGATTGCA
>JAHEAM010000516.1 GCA_024642765.1 Planctomycetaceae bacterium | reverse complement strand
TGCGTTTGCGAGGCATTACATCCCAGAATCAGAACTTGTTCTGTACTATACCGATGTCGTTTCACCAGCTGATCCGCAAACCATTAATTTTAGGGCTCCTAGTAATCCCGGGCGCTATCCGTACCTGTGTACGTTTCCCGGCCATTGGATGGTGATGAACGGGGAAATGATTGTCGAATAGATTACTGAAATATTGCTCCACGACGAGAAACCCAACGCCTCGAATTCATGCTAAACAACTTTGGCGATCCTAGTTTAAGTTCCAAATCGTAAAGTTTAAATATCCAGCGAAGCTAACCCAGATAAGGTAGGGTAACAACAACAATGCAGAGAGGCGACTGTGTTTCGCAAACAATATCATCGAGATAACAATTGCGATCCAAAGGAGCAGAAGGTCGACAAACGCCCAGCCCACAAGATGCCAACGAAAAAAAATCCAACTCCAAGCGAGATTGAGAAACAATTGAATTGAAAATATCGCAATAGCAAGACGTGTGTCTCGCCATGAAGCTAAATCGCAAACCCGCCATACTGCGATGCCCATCAGGATGTAGAGTGTCGTCCAAACGGGGCCAAAGATCCAAGGCGGCGGATTCCAAGTTGGCTTCGTGAGCGTTTGGTACCAGCCTTGAATTTCTGGCGTTGTGGCTATCGCTCCCAACCCTCCAATACCAAGGCAAATGGATATTGCGATGATCAGCCTCAATACACTCGCGGTTTGGCTCTTTTTGTTCTGCGGTTGCGGCATTAAATTCTCAAATGGGTATTTTTTTCGAATGGTCAGTGCAACTTAGTCGGAGGATCAGCTCAATAATCCGAAAAATCGGTCGATTCAAGAAACCAGTTTTGGATATGAGATACGGTGTCCTTGAATTCTGCTAAGTTTTTCATTCTTTCCCATTCGGGGTGGGCCAGAAATGCCTTCCAATGTTCCTTGTGTTGCTCCATGTTTTCGGCACTTAACATGTAGACAAGATTGGGGACATCAGAGCCGATCAGTGTTTCGCCGAAGAATACGGGCCCCAGTTCAACGTCCTTCATCAGTTGAACTTCACCACCATTAAACATTGCAACTTTGCGAAGGGCGTGATCTTCGGTATGGCTTTCATACAAACGCAGCTCAAAAACGCGTGAAGTACCATTCTTATTTTTTGTAGGGGCGTCAAGACGTGGCATACCTGCAAACGACTTAAGCAACCGGCTTTCGATTCGCTTGAATGCAGGTTCCTTGAGCGGTCGCTCAAAGTAGGTCTTAGCGGCGGTTTGATAATCGTTGTCGTTGGCCAATCGATCATTCAACTGCGAAAACACGTCGAGGGAAGGAAATGGTGTCAGCACGAAAATTGACTTATCCTCGGAGTCTTGTGAATTGGTGAAGACGCCGATGTTTGAAATTCCTGATCGTTTTAGGGCGGGCAAATAGGCTGTTTTTAGATATTTTGCAACCGCATCTTGATTCTCAGCGGATTCCGTCCGGTAAATTCGCATTTCAATAAACTGCTGCTCAGTTTCCTGCGCAAAAATCGTTGCTGTGCAGAACGAAATGCAAACGCCCATCGCCAAGAAAAGCATCACCCGAATCACATTGCCATTTTTCATTCCGATTCTCCCTTGGTTTTCAATAAAAGTTCGATGACCTAGTTATAATCCAAAAGTCGACTCGCAACGACATGTATTTGCGTGTTCCGTAGTTTGCTTACCGATTTGCGTTTTAAAAATTTGTTTGGCAGTTAAACTTGGATGAAACCCACGACTTGGCGACTTGCATTGAAAGAATCCGCGCTGAAGATTCTTCTGCCCGTAAAACTGTAGCCAGACAATTAGCAAGGTCGCGTTTCGCAATCAAGTAAACTTTCCGCTCCGTGTGGCGTTGGAAGGAATGAGTCTTTCAAGATAGTGTGGTTTATTTCTCAATCAGGTTACCAAGGTTTGCAAGCGGAAACTTTTTACCGGTCTGAAATTGAGTTTTTTTGACAAGTGCTTGTGGAGTTGTGTTGTTCTCATCGATTAGTGGCTTGGTGGCTTGGAAAATGAAGACGCTTCCAGTGCCGATGACTTCGGCGGTCTTTGAGGTAACGATTAACGCAGTGCCTTCATCGATTCCAACTCCAATCATCGATGGAAATCTGGCGATTGTTGATCGCAGGTCTTCCGCTCGTTCGCGTTGGCTAAAATGCTGATCGATCCCAACACCCGGCAAGAACGAAAATCCGCGGCGATAACCATCTTGAACCATGATTTGATTGCCAGCCGGTGCTCCTCGAATCAATAGTTCGCCGATGATCGATGCACCAGCCGAACTGCCACCGATGACGCCACCTCGTTCAAGGCAATTGCGCATTTCAACCAATGCCTCGGTATCTTCATAGTGATCGACAAAATTCCATTGACGACCTCCACCGAACCAAATCCCAGTCGCCCCACGCAACTGCTGCAAATAGTCTTCCGCATTGATTTCAGAAAGTTTGATTTGCGGTAGTGTTACGACGGAACCGGCACCCGTATCCCGGAAAGTAAATTCTTCAGTTGCGATATTTGGTGGCTGAGTTGTCGCGGTTGGCAAGACCACAATCCTTGCCTCCTTACCACCGGCAAGTTCGACGAAATGCTCAACTATGTCTCGACCCAGATTGCCACCCCCAACAATTACCAAGGCGCCTTTTTCAAAAACAGCTTTCTTGCTTGAGGCTATTGGAAAAGTCATTTGGCTTCGTTCGCGCGCCTGACGTGCAAAAGTCGTCCAGTCGTATTCGCGGTCTTTTTCCAGTTTGATTTCGAGAGTCGGTTCAAATTCGGTTTTGGCAAACATGACGAACACGTCTCCCTCACCAATGACTCGCATCGAACGACCGTGAATGAAAACGGCCGTGCCTTCATCGATCCCCAGACCAACTCGCAATGGATTTTGACTTACGGCTGCTCGCAACCTAGCCGAACGATTTCGTTGCGAAAAGTGTTGGTCGATAATGGCCCACGGCAGCAGTTTCAAGCCGTGTTGTAAGTTTGG
>JAHEAM010000515.1 GCA_024642765.1 Planctomycetaceae bacterium | reverse complement strand
TCTCACCCAAAAACGCCCGAGTTGCTTCATCTGTCTGCGGGCTCGTCATCACGTAAATTGGGATGCAACCTGCGAATTGCAACGAACGTGCTCGAGCATGTTCAATTAAAATTTGAAAGAGCGAGCGTTTGCTGACCGGCCCTATCGGATACATGCCTTTAGGGTGATCGAACCCCAGCCGTGTCCCCTGCCCTCCTGCCGTCAAAACAAAAGCGACTTTGCGAGCGGAGATTGCCGCAGCCCCTCGATCCCAAGCTTCCGCAAAAACTTTGGGCTCGCGGAACTCAACAGACGTGATCGCGCGAGGCGGCTGCGCTCGTGCGGTGAGTTCTTCCAGGTCATCTTCGCAGCCACGATCGTTGACCAGTCGAGAAAGCGAGGGCCAATCGATCAACTCGATTTGGTGCGCCAAACTGGCTTGCTCCAAATCACTGAGCTCTTCCCAGTACCGGGTGAGGTGTTGCTGACCAAATTCAGCCAATACGATTTCAAGAGCGCGACGGTCGACAATTTCAGGCATTTTGGACTTCGACTGAGTTACGATTTCGTTTGAGGAAAGTTAGCTCCTATCGTATCGAAGTGCCCAAATTGCTGCTACGCGAATCTGCCGTTTTGCCCAAACCGTCGTTGACATCGCAAGTGTTTTCGGGATTGTTTGCGCAGAGCAACCCCAATTCGCAATCTTGTCGTTGCGCAGAGACACTCTTAGGAGCAATCGCATTTCCCCTCACTTGACCGGAAACGTTTGCAGAGAATCGAAAACTTCTTATCTCTCATTCATTGTGGGTTTGGTACCACAAAAAATGGCCTTGAAAACAATTCAATGCGCTCAAGGCCCAATCCAAGACTATTTGTTTGCAAAATGGCGAGTTAGGCCGTTGCTGCAGCGCCCGCTTTTTCCATGAGTTTCTTCGCAGGAGCGGTGTCCTCCCAAGTAAAATCTGGATCGTTGCGACCAAAATGACCGCCGGCAGCCGTCTTGCGGAAAACAGGACGTTTAAGCTTCAAGTAATCGATAATCCCAGCAGGAGAAAGCGGGAATAATTCGCGAACGAGCTCAACAATTTGTGCGTCGGGAATTTGGCCTGTGCCTTGAGTATCAACATAAACACTGACAGGCTCACTCACACCAATCGCATAGGCAAGTTGTACTTCGCAACGCTTTGCAAGATTTGCGGCAACGATGTTTTTGGCGACATGTCGGGCCATGTACGCGGCGCTACGATCGACTTTGGTCGAATCCTTGCCGCTGAACGCGCCACCGCCGTGGCGTCCCCAACCACCATAGGTATCCACGATAATTTTCCGCCCCGTCAATCCACAGTCACCGTGCGGTCCACCAATCACAAACTTGCCAGTTGGATTGATGTGCAAGATCAAATCGTCGTCTACCAATTCAGTAGGTAACGAAGGAAGAATGACGTTGTCACGAACAAACTTTTGAATTTCTTCCTGGGTGACGTCTGGAGCATGTTGTGTTGAGACAACGACGGTGTGAATTCGTTTTGCTTTTCCGTCTTCGTACTCAACCGTGACTTGGCTCTTACTGTCGGGGCGAATCCAGTTGACCTCGTTTTCGAAACGAGCTTTGTTCAATCGCTCCAATATTCGATTTGACAACGCGATTGGCAGCGGCATGAGTTCGGGCGTTTCGTCACAAGCATATCCAAACATCAACCCTTGGTCGCCAGCGCCAATTGCTTTTCCGGCTGCGTTATTCTCATCAACACCTTGAGCAATGTCGGGACTTTGTTTATCAAGGGCAACCATGACTGCGCAAGTCTTCGCGCAAATTCCCATTTCATCGTCAGTGTATCCGACATCCGCTATCACGCCCCTCACGATTTCTTGAAAATCGACCACGGCTTTTGAAGTGATCTCGCCAGCCAATACTACCAACCCGGTCGTGACCATCGTTTCGCAAGCCACACGACTATTGGGATCTTGGGCCAGCATCGCATCGAGAACGCCGTCGGAGATTTGATCCGCCAGCTTGTCGGGATGACCCATGCTGACCGATTCACTCGTAAACAAAAAATTTCCGTTTGACACTTAATTCGACTCCTACGGTGAAGAACTCTCCCGACGCAAAGAGCGGCCGTGGTTCCGCATGCGTCGAGTCTGATTGAAAAAGACTATGGAACATGATAGCCAAATACATGGCATTTGCTCAAGTGTCACAACTGAAACGTGCGTTTTTGACTAGAATCGGCAGTCGTTCCCGTAGAAAACCTTTTTACCCCCAGGCAATTGCACCGCGGCAATTCCTTCAGGGGAAGCTCCTTGTCATTGGCAGTAGGCTTATTGGGCAATTCGCAAATTCCAGGTTGGCAGGTCGATGACTTCGCTGATGAACATTTGTTGAGCAACCAGGATTGAGTTTTGCAATTCTTCAGCCGTCGCCTTGCCAACCTCGTTCTCAACCGTCAACGTTCCAGTCGCGTCCTTGAGGAATTCGACTTTGTAACCCAAGTGCATTGCTTGACGAGCTGTCGTATCGCAACACATGTGCGTCATGTATCCACAAATAGCAATGGTATCCGCCGCAATATCCTTGAGCCACGAATCGAGTTTCGTATTGGTAAACGAACCCGGTAGCTGCTTGTCAATCAGAATATCTCGCGGGCGCTTCTCAACCTCCGGATGCAACTGCCACATTTCCGAATTTAGCTGAAAGATGGGTGAGTCGGGGTCTGCCTGATGATGCCTAATCACTGCCGTCGGGATTTTCGAATCACGGGCCTTATCCATTGTTTCCAAGATTCGGTCGAGATGGCCGACAGGGTAAGTAATTGGCAGGGCGCCGTCAAAGTACTCAAGCTGAATATCAATTACTAAAAGTGCTCGTGTCATGGCCCAAACCGTTTTGTTGGATCCGAAAATTAGAAAAGTACTTAGCATACAATCCGCACGAGATTCGCGGCCCCCCCTGCCATGCGTTGCCGAGAGGAATTCGTGATAACACTGCGTGCGGTAATTCGAAAAGCAACGACTCAATTTCAAGTCTGGGAAT
>JAHEAM010000514.1 GCA_024642765.1 Planctomycetaceae bacterium | reverse complement strand
CGAGGCAAGTGCTGAGGGACAATTGAAAAAGGTGAAAACAAGTTATGACATTAGTTTTCCATCGGCCATGCTGTGGGGCGTGCTTGGATGTTGCGCTAGTTTTGCGATTTCAATTGCGCAAGAACGCGAGACTGGGACGTTGGTGAGGTTGCAAGTGGCGCCAATCAGCAGATTCCAAATTCTGCTCGGCAAGTCCCTGGCGTGTTTTGTGACGGTGATTGGCGTCATCGTCGTGTTGACGACGATAGGTTACTTTTTGGGCATGCGGCCTGTGAGTTTCCCGAAACTGGTAGTCGCGACCCTTTCTGTCGCTGGATGCTTCGTGGGAATCATGATGACCATGTCAACATTGGGGAAATCCGTCAAAGCCGTAAGCAGCACAGGATGGGCCGTAAACATGGTGATGGCAATGTTTGGTGGGGCGATGATACCTGTGATGTTCATGCCAGAAATCATTCGACGACTCAGTGCTGCCAGTCCAGTCACCTGGGCAATCAATGCGATTGAAGGTGCGATTTGGCGGGATTTTTCTTGGATACAAATGGCGTTTCCTTGTGGGATTTTATTGGCCCTAGGAGGTCTTGGTCTCCTGCTCGGTCTTTCCAACTTACTTCGGTCTCAATAGGCGGAAGTGTGAACGCCCCCGTAAGCGTTCAGGTAACGCAGAACGCGACAGTTGTCGCAATTTGGTCGCTGCCATTTTGTCACACAATTGAACAAATGTAAAAAACCACCTGCATTTTTCTTTAAAGCCTTTTGGCATACGAGTTGCGTACGATAAGTGAGGGACACACTAGGTAGGCAAAATGAACAATCGACTAAATCAACTTCTAAAACCAAACGACGGCTGGAACGGACGTTTTTTGGTTGCTTCGACAGCACTTGAGGGCACGCCTTTTGCTCGCTCGATCGTGTTTGTATTGCAGCAAAATGCCGAAGGCGTTTTTGGAGTCATCGTTAATCGCCCAGCGAACGAACAGCTGAAAGCGTCTTGGTCTCAGGCAATCAACAGCGCAGGTCAACTTCCGCTTCCCCACGCGAATACCGTTTTGGGGCACCTCCACGAAGGGGGGCTAAAAGGTGGGCCTGTTATTATCCTTCATCCCTTCAACACCTTTGGCGAGATTGAAGTCGAACCCGGACTTTTTCTTTCTGCAAATTCCGAAACGATTTCAAAAATCGTGAACCTCGGCGACGATCGCTATCGTATTTATTGTGGCATCACGGCTTGGTCGCACGAACAATTGGCCAAAGAATTTGATTCGGGGTTATGGTACCCAATGGATGCGGATGTTTTAGACGTTCTCGCTGGCGAAGAAATCTTATGGGAGCGAGCAATCCTCCAATATGGCCGATCCATTATGTGCGATATACTTGGTGTATCTGAATTGCACGGCAATCCGTTGTGGAATTGACGGCCATCAAAAAAGTGGAGCCTGAATTTTGGGCAAGCAACGACTGATAGTGTTGTTGCTAATTCGGCAGCGGCATTTACCCCTATAACCTTGTGGTGATTGCGCCTCACGAAGGTAGATTTATTTTGGAGTACTCAATGAAATTCACTATTGCCTGTTTGTTCGCCGTTGGACTAATTTTCAACGCAGTCGGTTGCGATACTAAATCCGAAACGGGAAAGAAAGTTGCGGCCAAACCAGATGAACATGATCACGACCATGAGGGCGAAGGCGTGCATGTTGTGCATGGCCCAAAAGGCGGACATGTTTTTGATTTCGCAGGTGACTCAGGGAAGAAGCTTGAATTCACTTATTCTAAAAACAATAACGTCATCAAGATTTTTGTGATGGACAAGGATTCCAAAGAAACGCCTGTTGCAGCCCCTAGCATGTCAGTTCGTTACAAAATGGGCGCGACTCCAGTCACTTTTGAATTGGCGGCAGTCGAAGCGGTCGATGGCAAAACGAGTCAATTCATGCTTGACAGCGAGGAACTGAGCGTCGCGATTTTCCAAGGCGTCGACGTCGTTGTCAAAGACGGCGACCAAGAGCTGGTTGCGAGCATTCCAGCTCACGAGCGACACGAACATTAAATTGAGCTCACGAACGGATGCCGTCAATGCAATGACGTCATCCGTTTCGACGAGTCTGGCTGGACTATTTCACCGCTGAAACAGAAATCTGTTTGCCGTATTCATCTTGCGGGTTACGGTACATCGTATGCAAGTGATAGAGCGGATTGTCTGGTGCGCCTTGGCAAGCGTATTCAACGATCAAGGATGGGCCCTGGATGATATAAGAAGCATCGCTCCGCCGTTCGACGGCACCATTCCAGGCAAAATACATGCTGTCGATTTCGGCAGTCAATCGCTTCATCTCCAATTCTGCTTGCGGTGCTGGTAGGTTTTGAATCCATTGCTCAATCAAGTTCACAAGCTGTTTCTTTTGCGATTCATTCAACGCCTTGCACGATAGGCCTCTCGGCTTTGGCACAACCCCGTCAGCACCTGGTCCTGTAACAATCTGAGCGCGGGTTTGACCTAGTACGGCTTGTTTGCGTTGGGAATCATTCAAGCTGATCGCCAATTCATAGGCGATATCAATTTCGCCGGTCAAGGGACGATAATCAGTGGATGCAATTTTGAATAATTCAGGTTGAGTGCCGATAAAGCTAGGCGACATCGAAATCGCGTCTTTATGAAACGAAAGGTTCGCAGCAATGTGATGCCCATCAAGCTGAAAAGCCCAGGGTTCTGTGGCGGACGGCTCTCCGAACACAACAAACGAATAATACAAGGTCCCAAACCCAGGTCGCGGCTGATCCTTTGATACCAACTGATCATCAGCGAGCATGATCCCGCACATTTTTTTGTAGCCAGATTCGCTGAACATGCAGGCGAGCATATCACAGGCCTTCTTGACTTGTTCTTCGTTCAGATCAACGATTGGTAATCCGCCAGCGCTGGGTTGCGGAGGTAGGTTTGTCCATTCACGTCGTTCTTGATCGTCCAGGGGTAGTTTTATCTTCTTCTTTTGATCTGCCGACAGCGATTCTAGGAACG
>JAHEAM010000513.1 GCA_024642765.1 Planctomycetaceae bacterium | reverse complement strand
ACCTTTTTTGCCAATTGGCTTTGATCGAGTTCGTTCATGCTTGTCGTTCGTTGTGTCCGTATTGATGACGTTGATCCGTTGTTTCAGTTGATTCAAAAATCTGAATATGGCTTGACGACGCTTAAAATCTCAAAAGACAAACTGCAAGAACGCATCGAGCAATCGCTATTCGCTTTCTCGCAAACCAAGGCTAGGCCTTCAGGGCAGCCTTACGTTTTTGTGATGGAGGACATGACCAACGGCAAGATCGTCGGAACGGTCGCCATCTACTCGAAGGTCGGTGGCTATGAACCGTTCTACTCTTACGAAATCAAAAAGACGTTGCACGAATCGGTCGAACTGGGCATTCGCAAGGAAATTGACGTGTTGCATTTGCGCGTCGAACACAATGGCCCGACTGAGATTGGCAGCTTGTTTTTGTCGCCTGATTATTGGGGCGGTGGACACGGTCGATTGCTTTCCATGTCGCGGTTCTTGTTCATGGCTGAGTTTCCAAGTCGCTTCGAACAGGAAGTCGTCGCGGAAATGCGTGGCGTCGTTCATGCAGACGGAAGATCGCCCTTGTGGAGTGCGATTGGGTCGCACTTCTTTCAAATTGAATTTCCCAAGGCCGAAACGTTGTCGTCGGAGTCGAAAAAATTTATCGCCGATTTGATGCCCAAGCACCCGATTTACATCCCCCTTCTTTCTGAAGAGGCTCAGGCGGTGATTGGTCGTGTCCACCCAAACACCGAACCCGCCCTAGCGATGCTGAAAAAAGAAGGATTTGAGTTTCGCCAACTCGTCGATATCTTCGACGGCGGCCCGACGATGCATTGCGACTTTAAGAAAGTCCGCGCGATTCGCGAAAGTCGACGATTGCGCATTAAAGACATCATGAAAGTAGTCGATGGCCCAGAATTGTTACTGAGCAACGCCGATTTAGACTATCGCAGTTGCCTCGGAAAAATAATCGTAGACGAATCAGGCGCGACAATCGACCAGGTCACCGCCTTGCAACTTGAACTCAGGGTGGGTGACGATCTGCGTTGCGTCGAACTGAAACCAAAATCGATCCACAGCGAAAATCATCACGACCAGAATGAATCCAACGAAGGGTTTCAAAACGACAAATAGTCGAATCCTGGCACCCTTCTCCCCAGTGCTTTGATGCAGGAGAAGGTGTCAGGATTTTTAGTTGTCAAACCCGTTTTCCATCGGGAGAAGCCCGAATTGGAAGCACCTTCATCAACCAATCATCAAAACATGAATACAAACCAACTCATCGCCGGACACTGGCAACCCGGTACCGAGCAGGAATTCGAATCAGTCAATCCCTCGAATGGCAATGTTCTTTGGCGCGGCCGTGAAGCAAGTCGTGTTCAAGTCGCCGCTGCGTACGCCGCTGCCCGCGAGGCCTTCGGTCCCTGGTGGGACACCTCGCTAGATAATCGCATCGCAATTTGCAATCGATTCGCCGGACTCGTCAAACAGCGCACCGATGAACTTGCTGCCCTGATCTCTGCCGAGATGGGCAAAACACTCTGGGAGGCCCGAGGCGAAGTCGCGACAGTTGTCGGCAAGATCGCCGTTTCGATCGACGCACTTAAAACACGACGCGATGAAACACGTTTCGACATGAACGGCATGCAAGCCGTCACACGATTCAAACCCTTTGGTGTCATGGCCGTCCTCGGCCCGTTCAATTTCCCGGCTCATTTGCCCAACGGGCATATTGTTCCGGCGCTCCTGGCCGGCAACACCATCGTCTTCAAACCGAGTGAACAAACACCAGCGGTCGGTGCCTGGATGGCGAGCGTTTGGCTTGACGCGGGCCTTCCCCCAGGCGTTTTGAACCTAGTCCAGGGCGGCCGCGAGGTTGGCATGGCCGTTTCCGATCCAAACCAATGCGATGGCCTGCTCTTTACAGGGAGCGGCGGCGTCGGCCGCGCTCTGCACCGGGCCTTCGGCGATCACCCGCAGAAAATCCTCGCCCTCGAAATGGGAGGCAACAATCCGCTCGTCGTGGATGCCGTCGCCGACCTGCCGGCTGCCGCCTATCAAACAATCCTTTCGGCGTACATAACTGCGGGCCAGCGCTGCACATGCGCGCGGCGTTTGATTTTGGTCAACGATCGACTTGACAGCGCAGCCTTTATGAACGAATTGAAATCGATGATACAGCGTATCACCGTCGGCCTGCCAACTGACGAACCCGAGCCGTTCTACGGACCCGTCATCAACCAACGTTCTGGGCAGTCGATCAAAAACAGCTTCGATGCACTCGTTGCCAAAGGCGCGCGGGTTCTAGCGGAAATGAAAACTCTTGGCGGGAATCTAGCACTCTTGTCACCAGGTCTACTGGAAATTGATCGCAATCTGGAACTCGAGGACGAAGAAGTTTTCGGTCCCCTTTTGACCGTTTACCAAGCAAGTGATTTAAACGACGCCATCGAACTTGCGAACAGCACCCGATACGGGTTGTCGGCCGGGCTGCTCAGCGACGATGCTGACAGCTACCGAAAATTCATTCATCGAATTCGCGCCGGAATTGTCAACTGGAATCGCCAGACGACTGGAGCTAGTGGTAAGTTGCCCTTCGGCGGATGCGGCCAAAGTGGAAACCACCGTCCTGCCGGATACTACGCGGCCGACTACTGCTCCTTTCCAGTCGCATCCCTGGAAACGCAAACGCTCGCCCTACCGACAAAGCTAGAAACGGGTATCAAATAGTGAGGCCACCAAATCACAGTTCGCGGAACCATGTACCTAAGTCAGGTTGATTCGCCGCCGGAGTCTAGGCATCCGCTCTAGGTGTCCGAATGCTCTATCCAGTTGGGGTTCTCAGGATTGAGAATCGACCAGCGCCTTAAGTTTCGCCATTCAAATCGGGCTGTGTATTGTAGTTGCGGCAGCCTCGCTGCCCCTTAGATCTTGTCCAGGGGACTCTTAACACCTGTCGCACCCACCGTACTCACGTGCGTATACACCATCGTTGTGCTAACATCCGCATGCCCCAGCAACTCTTGAATTGTGCG
>JAHEAM010000078.1:2712-11367 GCA_024642765.1 Planctomycetaceae bacterium | reverse complement strand
AACGCTATTAATGCCGAAACAGGCGAGAAGATCACGACAGATTTGTACGCAGTGATCAGCGGTTACAGCGCCGAGCCTTGGAAGCTCTACCAAAATGGCATGTTGGTGTCTCCCGTATACACCAAACAAAAAGGGCAAATGCGGGTGATGCAGATTATCGACAATGTCCCAGTTCTGTTCAGCGAACGCATCGAAATCGAACCAACTGAAGCCAGCCGAATACTACTGAAAGACGTTAAGTTGTTCCCTGGATTCAGACTCGTTGGCAAACTCGATGATTCGGTCCCTCGCCCCATTGCTAATGGATCGATATCAGCGCAAATTGCGAGGACAGGAATTGGCGACGTCGACAATTGGAACAGCCGCTGGAATTGGAGCGACAAAGTTGAAATTGCTGCTGATGGCACTTTTGTTTTTGAATCGCTGCCTCCCGACGAAGTTGTCCAATTGATCGCCGTTTGCGATGGGTTTCTATCGGAGTCTCCCACTTTGGAAGAGGTTAAGGTTCACTTCCCCAATGAAAACGGTGCCAACGGTATGCGAACGCCACAGTTGTTTCGCCTTTCCAAAGAACTTGGTGAGATCGTATTGGTGATGGAACCAACGACATCCGTGCGAGTCAAGGTCCAAGGTCCTGACGAAACGCCACTCGCCGGCGTGCAAGTTTATATGTGTCCAAATGAGTATCATTTCAATTCGGGTTCAACGATTTTGGGAATGAGCTATTCGAGCGCCGAAGGACTCGTATTAAGGCGACAGAACGCGCGACTAACCACTGGTTTTCCTGATTTCAAACGATTTGTCCGCAAGACGGATGAATCAGGTGTTGCTGTCATCGATAACCTCCCAATTGAAACGTCCCAATCGGTCGCGGCCGTGTCAGACGATTATGAAATGCCCGTTTCTGGCAACGACCGCTCGACGTCAGTTGACCTTAAAAGAGGCGTGGTTACCGAAATCACGATTAAACTACAGAAAAAAGGCACCGAACAATTAGGGGCCGAATCGCCGGACGGCGACAAGGACAAAGCAAGCGACGATACCGATGACACGCAAGGAAATAGTCGGCGGTTGTGATAACTATTAAACAGGGCTGCAATGACGTTTTTGAATCCCATTTGGCTACTGGCATTGCCATTGATTGCATTGCCGATTTTGATTCACTTATGGAATCAGCGTCGGCATAGGACGATCAATTGGGGTGCGATGCAGTTTTTGCTTTCCGCGCGGCGAATGAGTCGCGGCATGGCGCGACTGCGGCATTGGCTGATCATGGCCTCGCGGATGCTGGTTATCGCCGCTTTAATCTTCGTCATCAGTCGTCCGCTTTCGTCTGGTTGGCTCGGTACGCTCAGTGGCGGTGCCCCGGAAACCGTATTGATTTTGCTCGATCGCTCGGCCAGCATGCAGCAACAATTGGTTGCGACGGGCGAAACGAAACTCTCGGCGGGTATGTCGAAACTTGTCGAAGCCCTTGAGACCATGGGGGGAAACTCTCAAGTCTACCTAGTCGATCCGTTCCAAAAAGCGACCGGCGATCTAGAACCCTCATCCACCGATTCGATTTCCGGACTGAAACAACCAATCAACTTCGGCAAAGTGATCCCGATCGAGCGACCACGCGATTTGCTGGACCTGCCGGAAGTTTCACCGACCGAAGCCCAAACCGACGTGGTTGGCATGTTGCAGGCTGCGTTGGACTTTGTAACCAACAACCAATCGGGCCGAACCGACATTTGGATTTGCTCGGACAATGCCGAGAACGACTGGAACGCCGACAGCAGCCGCTGGAACGCACTTAACGGCGGGTTCGCGGAACTCGAAGGCGTGCGTTTTCACCTACTGTCCTTCACCGATCAACCCAATGAGAACTTCTCGGTTGATGTCGAACGCTGGGAGCGAACGTCAAACAAAGAGCAAGCCGAGTTGGTCATCGATTTGAACATCCGCCGGACGACGAGTGCCACGTCCACGACAACCGAACTGCCCGTGACGTTTAACATTAATGGCGTGCGTTCGGTCACGAATGTCACGATCGATAATGACACGGCGACGCTGATCGGGCATCGAATCCCGATCGATCGCGAATCGCCATCGGGTTGGGGGAGTGTTGAAATCCCAACCGATGGGAACCCAAGCGACAATGCATTCTATTTCGCTTACGCCGAACCGCCACCAAGACAAACAGTCGTCGTGACAACAAACCCCGCAATGACAAAATCCCTTGAACTTGCCGCAAGCGTGCCATCTCAAAATGGCATCCAATATGACGTCAAACAATTGACACCGGATCGAGTCGCAGAAATTGACTGGCAACTCACATCGCTAGTGATTTGGGCTGCACCCTTGCCAGCGGAAACGACGGCATTGCAGTTAACGCGATTTGTTGAAAGCGGCCGAGTCGTTGTATTCTTGCCACCGAGCGAGCCAGACTCAACGAGCTTTGCAGGTGCAAGTT
This sequence comes from Planctomycetaceae bacterium, assembly GCA_024642765.1. Taxonomy (GTDB): domain Bacteria; phylum Planctomycetota; class Planctomycetia; order Pirellulales; family Pirellulaceae; genus BJ22. The sequence goes on along the minus strand of JAHEAM010000078.1, from coordinate 8,909 downwards.
GGGAAGCGTGGCAACGCAACGATAGTGGCGGCGAAAAGATCGGTTATTGGAACAACGATTCTGATTTGCTGGCGCGCACGCGTGATGGTCAACCCCTGCCAATCGATGACTTGTTGGTCTATCGCTATTGCAAACTTACCAGCGGCGGCAGCCCGCTCGCCAGTCTTGATAATGGTGATCCGTTGTTAACGCGAATCGTCGGTAATGGTGGCTTGATTTATTTTCTGACGACTTGGCCGCTCGGTACCCATTCCAGTTTGGATCGCGAGGGCATCAGCCTTTATGTGATGGTCCAGCGAGCTCTCGCCGCCGGTTCGGAAACACTCGGTGCAGCCAAACAACTGGACGCGGGAACCTTGGCCGCTCAAGGGGCTGCGGAGTTGCCGATCCTAGCCGGGACGTTTGCGAATACCAACTCTGGAAACGAGAACAACGCGGCATTGCGAGCAATCAGCCGCCTTCGTCCCTTTCGCGCCGGTGTGTTTGGAACGCCCGATCAATTGATGGCACTCAATCGTCCACCGGCCGAAGATCAATCGCCAGCACTCACACCTGAACGGATCGAAGACCTTTTCACTGGACTTGATTATCGAATCATCAACGCACAACTTGGCGGCGAAAGATCGCTGGCAAGTGAAATCTGGCGATTTTTTGTGGTTGCAATGGTGATTGCCTTGTTGGCGGAAGCCGCATTGTGTATGCCTGAACGCCTTCGCAAAACGCAGACCGACACAACCGTCCAACCAACGAGGGCCGCCGCATGATAGATGCCCAATGGTTCTCGTTATTGGCGACGCCATTTTCGGTCGTTTTCGGAATCTTGTCGGTGATCGTTTGCGCGATTCTCGGTTGGTTGGCCATCAACCGATCGGGCTTTAAACGCTCAACCATAATTCTTGAGTCGCTGCGTTTCTTCTTGGTCGCGATGGTTGCCGTCGCGTTGAACCAACCTGAATGGTTGCAACGTTTCATTCCCAAAGAAGAGCCGGTTGTCGCAGTACTTTGGGACGAGTCAGCGAGCATGGACACCGAAGATGTGACCGTTGATGATGGTTCTCCGAATTCAAAAGCTATCAGCCGACAAGTTGCTATCGAGCAACTTAAAGACACTCAAACATGGTTGCCATTCGAAGAGCGTTTTCGCGTTGAAATCGCGCCGTTTTCGTCGGGCCTCACCGATGCCAAACGTGGTTCCGATTTGAACACGGCATTAGCAAATGCGCTGGAACGTCACCCCAATTTGCGTACAGTTGTGATGATCTCAGATGGCAGTTGGAACTTCGGTTCGCCGCCCACCGAATCGGCGACCCAATTCCGTATCCAAAAAGTTCCTATCTATACCATAGGAATTGGCAGTGAGTCGGCTTTGCCCGATATCGAAGTCGCCTCATTAGACGCACCCACGTTTGGTGTTGTCAACAAACCGACACGGATCCCCTTCAGCATCGTTAGCACGATGCCGCGAGAAACGACCATCACTGCGAAATTGACGTCGACCGATGACGATGAGGTGGTGGGCACTTTTGTGATTCCTGCGAATGCAACCTATCAAGACGCATTTGTTTGGAACCCAAAACGCGTCGGTGAATACACGTTGACATTGGATGTTCCTGGCAGCGACGGTGAACGTATCGTTGCGAACAACACGATCACGGCTCCGATCTCTGTGCGGAAGGAATCGTTGAAAGTTTTGGTGGTCGAATCCTATCCGCGCTGGGAATATCGTTATTTGCGAAACGCACTCGCGCGCGACCCAGGAGTCGACGTGTCTTGCCTATTATTCCATCCGGATTTAGAAGCAAAGGGCGGCGGAAAGGACTACATTCAAGAATTCCCAAGCTCTTTAGATGAACTTTCGAAGTTTGATGTGATTTTTTTAGGCGATGTAGGGATCGGAAACGACCAGCTGAGCGTCGAAGACTGCCAGATGATCAAAGGGCTAGTCGAGAGTCAGGCGGCAGGTTTGATCTTGATGCCTGGATTTAGGGGAAATCAGCTATCGTTGTTGCAAAGCGAATTGACGGAACTTTTTCCAGTAGTGCTTGATCCGGTTCAGAATCGAGGTTGGGGGAATATGACTCCGGCCCAGTTTCAATTGACGGAGGCTGGCAGCGAAAGTTTGCTGACGAAGCTAGCCGATTCCCCGGAGGCAAATGCTTCCGTGTGGCGAGGTTTGCCTGGTTTCCAATGGTATGCAGCCGTTTTGCGAGCGAAGGTTGGCACACAAGTGCTCGCCGTTCATTCGACAGAATCAAATGACTATGGTCGAATACCGTTATTGGCAACTAAGACATTTGGGGCTGGAAAGATTTTGTTTATGGGCACCGACGGAGCATGGCGATGGCGCGAGGGCGTCGAAGACAAGTACCACTATCGGTTCTGGGGACAGGTCGCAAGGTGGATGGCCTATCAACGTAATATGGCGGGCGGCGAATCGATGCGTTTATTCTATTCGCCAGATCGTCCGAAAACCGGACAGACATTGTCTATGAACGCCAATGTGATGTCACTCGATGGTGAGCCAATGCAAACCGGAAACGTCAATGTCCAAATCACCGCGCCGTCTGGCAATACCGAAATGATTCGACTTGCCCCGCAAATTGATCAGGAACAATGGGGGTTGTTTTCTGGCTACTTTGTACCTGAAGAGAAAGGCGAGCACCGAGCCATTTTGACTTGTCAAGAAACAGGTGCGACTCTCGAAACCATGATCAGCGTTCAGGGCCTGGAGCGTGAACGGATCGGGCAACCGGCCAATATCGATTCACTGAAAGAAATCGCAACTATCTCACGTGGTAAGTTAGTGTCAACAACCGACATTACATCGTTGATAGATGAAATCTCAAATATTCCCGAGCCGGAACCGCAACTCAAGAGAATTCGACTGTGGGCGCACCCCATTTGGGCCGGAACTTTCCTAGTTCTGCTGTCCATGTTTTGGATTGGCAGAAAACTGGCAGGGGTAATTTAGGTTTCCCAAACAGCGATAGTTTTATTTTCAGCCTAAAAATGCAAGCGAATCAACAGTCCATAACACAATGATCACCCATACTGGAGATAGACAGATGAAACGAACAATCCATCATTCAAAATTGCTTGGACTAACGACGATCTCGATGCTCGCCGCAATGACCTGCGGAGTTGCCAACGCACAAGTTGTCATCGGCCGAGCCGTTCCGGCGGTTCGAATATTCAGAGCCGATCAAGTAGCCGAAGCCCAAGACGGCGACGAAGAAAACCCTAACGTCGACGAGATTATCAAAAAGAAGATGGATGAAAAACGCCAGTGGATGCAATTCAAAATGGACGCGCAAATCAGCGACATTGCGCTAGTCTGCGATTTAGCTAAAGAACAAAAACTAAAACTTGAAATTGCCTCTAAAGGTGCCGTTGAAAAAGCATCTGTAGAATTCGAAAAAAAAGCTAAAGAGATGATTCAACAATGGGGTATTATGCCGCAAGCTGTCGACCTGACGATGGAAGAAGTAGAAGAAGTAGAAGAAGTAGAAGAAGTAGAAGAAGTAGATGAGGACACAGCGGCAACGGACGAAATAACGGATGACGCAACGGATCAAGTCGACTTTGATTTCGCCATAAACGGCCAATTCGAAGGCCAACAACTGGTCATGATGATCGACAACGCAATGCAAAACTTGGAGTATCCCGGAAACCAAGTTGACGGCCCAGAAACCCAAACCATTTGGAAGAACGCTGTCAAAACCACTCTAAACGACGACCAAAAAGAAAAATACAAAACGGTCCAAGCCGAGCGACAAAAGAAAAACCAAAAAGCAATCGTTTCGGCCTTTGTCGCCAAGGCTGACGTCGATCTTGTCTTAAATGATGAACAACGGTCCAAAGTCGAAGAACTCATCGGTGAAAAATACGGCAGCGCACTAGTCACGATGTCTAAATACGGCAACCAGTTTGGTTGGGGTATGAATACGGATCGCTCGTCCAAATCACCGTTCGAAACGAAACTCACTGAAGTACTTACCGAAGCGCAAATGGGAATTTGGTCCGGGAAATATCAAAAAGATCTAGAGAACGCTGCAATGGTGGCCGGTCAATTCGATAACCAGGGCCAACAGCTTGGTGGCGGAATTTTGAATCTGTTCGGCTTTTGATCGTGTTTTGCGTTGCCTTGTGGCAATTTTTGCCAGTAGAATAGATCAGTCCATTTTCCACCACATTTAAGAAATGCCATGACAATTGTTCCCGGCAATGATCGTTTGGAAATCCCACCTCAGGTTGCGTCGAAACTTCATCGATACCAACGAAAAATCTGGCTGGTCAAGTTTCTGGAGGGCATTTGCGCAGCCATTTTTGGGCTGTGCGTTTCGTATGTCGTGCTCTTTGTGCTCGATCGCTTTATTGACACGACACAAATTCAACGTTGGACAATTTTGCTTGTCGGTTCGTTGGGTTTAGCCATTTGGTTTCCGCTTGTTTGCCACCGATGGATTTGGAAGAGTCGCCGCTTAGAACAAGTCGCCCGAATATTAAAGGTCAAACATCCGCGACTCGGCGATTACCTTTTAGGTATCGTCGAATTGGTGCACAGCGAGAACAATGGACTTGGCGATGGACGCAGCGAGGCCTTGTGCCGTGCAGCGTTGGCGCAAGCCGATCGCGAAACGGCTGACAAAGATTTCACGCACGACGTTCCCTACGCGCGGCACAGAAGCTGGGCGTTGATTGCGGCGGTCCCGATTGTGCTGGCGACCATCGCGATGCTACTTGTCCCAGCCGCTAGTGTTAATGCCCTCGCGCGTTGGTTGATGCCTTGGAAGCAAATCGATCGTTACACATTTGCAAGAGTTGAACAGCTACCCGATCACATCGTGGTTCCACTGTCGGAACAATCAGAATTACGTGCGACGCTGAGTAAAGATTCTCGTTGGAATCCAAATTCTGGCGCAGTCTACGTGGGTTCGCAAACAGTCAACACGAATCTTGACGATTCAAACTACCAATTCCAACTGCCGCCGCTCAAGGAAAAAACCAATGTCAAAGTGGCGATCGGTGATATTCGCAAAACGGTCGTGGTCGATCCTCAACCGCGTCCTGAATTAACCCAGCTCACTGCGACCGTGGACCTGCCCGCATACCTGCAGCGGAAGGCGCCACTTTTACGTGACATTCGTGGCGGGGCTTTGTCAGTTGCGTCGGGTAGCGACGTTTCGATTGCAGCTACTGCCTCGCGGGAATTGGTCTCCGCGACCGTGGATGGACAACCGGTTGCTGTCAAAGGCGACATGATCGAAACCAGACCCACAAGCATTTCAGATACGCGTGTCGTGTCGCTCGAATGGCGCGACGCCGTTGGGCTCACCGCCAAAACGCCGCTAAAACTAAAAATCCGGGCGGCCGAAGATGAAGCGCCATCGATCGCATGTCGTGAACTTGAACAACAACGCGTGATTATGGAGAAAGACGTTCTCTCGTTCGAAGTCGATGCGGCCGACGATTATGGCGTGCGAACGATCGGCATGGAATGGAAGGGGTCGCCTTCATCAACTTCAGAGGCTACAGCAGCTGTCGGTGAAAAAGTCATCTACGCCGGAAACCCTGAAGCCGAAGATGTTGCTGCGATCGCTGCAACGTTTTCTCCCCAACGAGAGAAAATTGCTCCGCAAACGATTCAACTCCGAATCTTTGCCGAAGACTACCTTCCGGACCGTCCGCGCGTCTATTCGCCAACGTATACGGTTTATGTCTTGAGTGAAGACGAACACGCCATCTGGATGACGCGACGCCTAGATGAATGGTTCAAGCAATCGCTGGAAACCTACGAACAAGAACAGGCACTCTATAAACGCAATGTTGACTTGCGCAACTTGCCAGACAGCGAACTCGACCGACCAGAAACTCGTCGCAAAATCGAATCTCAGGCGGCTGCTGAACAAGCGCAATCGCGTCGCTTGGGTGCTTTGACAAATGCCGGCGAAAAACTAGTGCAAGAGGCCGCTCGAAACGACCAGTTCGAGGTCGGCCACTTGGAAACCCTAGCTGAAATGATTCAAAAACTAAAAGCTATTTCTGAAAATCGAATGCCATCGGTTGCTGACTTGCTGAAAGAATCGGCGGACGCCGAGGCAAAGCCAGGACAACCGTCAGACGCTCCTAACTCAGGGGGCGAAACGCCCTCCGTCTCGAAACCCGATAGCGGCAAACCTACCGACGGTCAACCACAG
>JAHEAM010000078.1:0-2702 GCA_024642765.1 Planctomycetaceae bacterium | reverse complement strand
TGGAATTCCAGATCTGGGCCAACCGCCGGGTGAGTCCCAAAAGCCAATTGACTCCGTGATCGACAATCCAGGCCAAAATGACCAGAAGTCAGGCGACCAAGCGAAGCCTGATGACGGACAGAAAGACGAGACACCGAAGGCTCCATCGGTAACGATGAAAGAATCGTCGATGGACAAACCCAATGAAAACGATGAAGAGAAAAAAGACGAAGCGGCGAGCAAGCCATCGGCTGGAAAACTATCGTTACCAAGTCTGACTTTAGCTGATCCGAATCCAAAACAAGGCAGCTCGTGTCCAGCAGGCAAGAAAATGGACGAGGCCGTGGACGCGCAAGAAGAGCTGCTTGCAGAATTCCAAGCAGTCGCCGAAGAACTGCAAAAACTGATCAGCAATTTGGAAGGCACCACATTTGTCAAACGCCTCAAGGCACTGGCGCGACGCGAGGTCGTGTTGGCGAAGGATATTGACGGCTCCACTCTTTCGGCATTCGGTGAATCTAACAACGTTGTCAAGGACGCCACGAGCAAACGAACCGAACTGCTTGCCGAACGACAACGTGCTCACGGCCAGACGCTTCAACACATCGAGGACGACCTCGTGGCCTACTCCAATCGCGTCGAAGATGCAAAATTCAAAATAGTCCTCAACGAAATGCGAGATATGGAGGCTGTCAAACAGGTCCGAGTTGTTGCCGATCGCATGGTCGCGAACGAACCTGGAACGTCAATCGCTCACTCGGAATTGTTAGCCGACACATTCGACCGTTGGGCCGAACAGCTTGTCAGCACTGCTCCAGGTGGTTCGTGACCAGGCTCCAAAGGTGGCAGTTTGCCACCATCGATTGTGTTGGAAGTAATGAAAATCTTAACCGCTGAAACAGCGTTACGCGAAGAAACCAGAACGTTAGAACAAGCCAAACCGCAACTCGAGACAAAGAAATTTGCCAACCAAGCCGACGAACTTTCAATTACTCAATTGGAGTTGATGGATCGCACCGATGCGGTGATTGAAAAGATCATTGGGTTGCCGGAAGGCGAACAGAACTTCGGCAAGGAAATCCAACAGCTAACTAATGCCTCGAACGCTATGGGCGATGCCGAAAGCATCTTGGTTAAGCCAGATACTGGCGCTCCTGCGATTGCAGCCGAAACCGAAGCGATTGAATGGCTGCTGATGACAAAACGTTCAGGTAAAGGCGGTGGTGGTGGCGGGGGCAATCCGGGAGATGGTAATCGCTCTGGAGCTAATTTAACAAGCTCGGCACTCGCCTTGCTCGGCGAGTCCACGGAGAAAGAAGCCGTCGTTGTCGAACGAAGTGCGGAACAAGCAACCGGTAAAGCCGGACGAGTCCTACCAGACGAATTTCGCGCCGGCCTAGACCGCTACTTCGAAGCCCTCGAGACGCAAAAGTAATCCTAATAAAAACCTCGGTACGATTCTCAACCAGGGGTGAAAGCACGAGACGTGAGGAAGCCCTATCAATTTAGGCAACCTTCGACCACTCGCTTTGACGGGGGAGAAGGGCTGGGCATGAGGGGGCGATACGCAAGCGGATCCAAATCATAAAAATAATTCGTTTCGAGGCAATCGATGCTTTTCAGTTCCAAATACACAACAACGCTTTTCGTATTCGTCCTATGTGCAAGTCTTTTGTGCGATGATCGATCGTTTGCCCAAGGAGACGCGGCGGCACGAGCCGCGACTGAAAAAGCCGTTGCCGAGGCGGTCAAGGCTGCAACCGATGCTGGCGCAAAAGCTCTCGCCGACGATGCGCAAGATGAAATGGATGAGGATGTCGACGTTATTGAACTTCAAGCGGCACAATTGGCTATGAATCCCTTTGGTGAAATGGGGGAAATTTTGGGCGCGAAACAATTTTCACTCAACCAATTTTTTGCTATCGAACTCGACCGAATCGATTCCATATGCAAACTGTCCGATGACCAAAAGACGAAGCTCAAAATCGGGGTCAAAGGCGTCGTTAAAAAAATAATAGACCAGTTCCGAATAGAAGCCTCCTTCATGCGATTAGGGATTCAATCTGAGCAACAAAATAACGACGATGCAGAAGAGGTTGAAATTAAAGAAATCACCAATGTCAATGATGTCGATGAAATGGTTTGGCAAATGGTTGAAATGGGAGATTCTCCAGCTGAGTATTTTGAAAAAAACACTAAGAATCATCCGATGTGGAAAAAGATTATCGACTCCACACTCAGCGAATCGCAACGTAAAACGTATAGCGATGCAATTGCCGCGCAAAACAAGGCGCGAGCAGAAAGCGCTATTGCCTTTAGCATGATGTCAATTCAAAACGAATTGAATTTGACCGATGCCCAAACCGAACAACTGAAGGACCTCGTTGAAAAAAACCCTTTCAATGTTAGAGAATTACCCTTCTTGTACGAGAATTTTAGCTGCCATTTGGCCATCGCTGGAATTGAACCAAAAGTTCTAGAATCCGTTCTCAACGAGGCACAATCCAATCGCCTCCAGGTCTTGATGATGCCCTTTCGATCCATGCGAGAAGAAATGGATGGGGTGGATGAAGCACCATTGGACGAAGCATTCAATGAAGTCGAAGACGATAAGAATTAGCCATGAAATGGAAACCCACCTTGATCGCGTCCCATAACTTCGCCGTTCATACACCGCCGTATTTCGCTCCGCGAATTGACACAGTTGCGAGAAAAACACCTGC
>JAHEAM010000077.1 GCA_024642765.1 Planctomycetaceae bacterium | reverse complement strand
AGGTTGGTGCCGAACAAGCTGGAAAGGACTTCGATTGCGACGTCGAAGTCAAAATGCCGCCGGCCGAAGGTGGTCGCGCTGCAAATCAAAAACGAATGCTTCAGCAACTTTTGAGCAAGGGAATTGATGGTGTCGCCGTAAGCCCCGTCGATCCAGCTAACCAAACCGATATCTTGAACGAATTGGGTGACAATGCCAAATTCATCACCCACGACTCCGATGCACCTGACTCAAACCGCCTCTTGTACATCGGCATGTCAAATTACGATGCGGGTCGTATGGCTGGGGAGTTGGTCAAAGCGGCCTTACCGGACGGTGGAAATATCGTGATTTTCATCGGATCACTCGAACAGCATAACGCACGCCTTAGACGTCAAGGCATGATTGACGAAGTTTTGGGCCGCTCGCACGATGACACGCGATTTGATGAGCCTGACTCCGAGTTTGGCGATGACAAGTATCATTTCTTGGCCACGCGAGTCGATGACTTCAATGATACCCGAAAAAAGGAAATGCCCGAACAAGCACTCGCGAAGTTTGATAAAATCGATTGCATGGTAGGCTTGTTCGAATACAACCCACCTTTCATTTTTGATGCGCTCACGAGCGCCGGAAAACTTGGAAAAATCAAGGTCGTTGGATTTGACGAAAATGAGCGAACCTTAGATGAGGTTAAAAAGGGAAACTGCGAGGGTACTGTTGTCCAAAATCCATACATGTATGGCTACAAGTCAGTGGAAGTCCTCAATCGTTTATGTCGTGGCGACGAATCTGATCTCAAAAGTCAATTCATCGATATTCCTGCTCAAAAAATTGTCAAAGACAACGTTGATGAATTTCGAGAAAATCTGGCGAAAATGTTAAAGGGCGAAAAATAGAGTTGGACATCACATGCACAGACCTCGTCAGCGCCCTTTTGCGAAATAACTAGAGCCAGCAGCCATGAATGACCAGCCGCTCTTACAAGTGGAGTCGATTTCGAAACGATTTCCCGGTGTGGTCGCGCTCGACAAAGTAAGCCTAACGGTCGGACGTTCCGAGGTTCTCTCGGTTATTGGCGAAAACGGTGCTGGTAAAAGTACGTTAATGAAGATCCTGGCGGGAATCCAGACGCCAGACAATGGAAGGTTGCTGTGGGAAGGACTGCCTGTTTCGATCGATAACGTTTCTGCTGCACAGAAACTCGGCATCGCACTCATACACCAAGAGCTTTACCTCTGCCAAAACCTTGATCTGGCGGCGAATATCTATCTTGGCCGCGAACCGCGCCGGTTTGGCCTGATCGACGAGAACAAGATGCGTGCTGATGCTGAAAAGCACCTGCGAACCGTCGGCATTGAACTGCCAGCCGATACATTGACAGGTCAATTAACAATTGGCCAACAACAGATGGTGGAAATTGCCAAGGCCGTATCGACCAACGCTCGATTGATCATCATGGACGAACCCACCAGCAGTCTTTCGCAAAATGAATCGGAAAACTTGTTTCTCATCATTAACGATTTAAAATCTCGCGGTGTCAGCGTCGTCTACATTTCGCACCGATTGGCGGAAGTCGAGACATTGTCTGATCGAGTTGTTGTATTGCGTGACGGTCGTAATGCAGGTGAATTGGCTCGCACTGAGATCAACTACAAGGCGATGGTTCACGCCATGGTAGGGCGAGAACTCTCAAACTATTATTCGCGCCAAGCGAAACCCCAGTCCGCTGTTGCCCTCAACGTCAAAAAATTGCGAACGCCCGCAAACCCGCACCACGAAATCAACTTCAAGATATTGAAGGGTGAAATCGTTGGCATCGCGGGATTAGTAGGCGCTGGGAGAACGGAGTTGTTGACCACATTATTTGGGATCACGCCAGCGATCAGTGGCAGCATCGAAGTGGACGAGCAAGCCTGCACGCTGAGCCAATGCCGAGACGCAATTGATCGCGGTATTGCCCTCGTTCCAGAGGATCGAAAATCCCAAGGAGTCGTGTTGCCGATGAGTGTGCGCGAAAACACATCGCTGGCCATGTTGCCACGACTCAAACGATTTGGGTTGATTGACTTTGGTCGCGATCGAGAGTTGGCTCAAAAAATGCAAGTGCGGCTTTCAACTAAAACACCTCACGTTGAACAACCGGTCAAATTTCTATCCGGGGGCAATCAACAAAAAGTTGTAATCTCCAAATGGCTGGCGCGAGGCATGAAAATCTTGTTGATGGACGAGCCAACACGCGGCGTCGATGTGGGTGCAAAGCAAGAAATTTATCGTCTGATGGACGAATTGGCGCAAACAGGTGTCGCAATCGTCTTCGTTTCGAGTGATCTGGAGGAAGCTCTAGGGATGGCAGATCGCCTTTTAGTCATGCATGAGGGGCGATTGGCCGGAGAATTGTCACGCACCGAATTCAGCGAGAAGGCTGTGATGCATTTGGCAACGGGTTCACTTTCGAACGCATAGATTAGCTAGACAGATACCTTAAGGACATATGATGAAGTCAAACAAGACGCTTGGAATCCTGTTGCTATTGATCTACGTTTGTGTTTGCACAGCAATCCTTAACGATGCATTTATCAAGCCCTATAACTTGCAGAACGTATTGCGCTCTAGCAGCATGTTCGCGATTATTGGGATTGGTGCCGTGATGGCAATCGTAACAAGTGGGATCGATCTTTCGATGGGCTCATTGATTGGCCTCGTCGGTTGTACTCTGTCGATGAACTTGCACTACCTAATGAAATTTCCGGCAAGCGAAAATTTTGCTTGGTTTTTGCGATTACTTGGCTGGGAACTTGTCGGAATAGGTGCATTGTTGATTGCTTGGCATCTGGTTGCTCGAAAGCTGATTGCGGCCAAAACAATAACGTTCCCAATAGTTTTTTTGCTTAGCGGCGCTTTGTGTTTGGCTTGTGGACCGTACGTTGGCAGTTTGGAATATCACAATTGGTTATCCGTTGCGATTGCTGTGTCATTGGCAATGTACATTAGCTTCCACCTTGGTCTGATCCATGGTTTATTGATTACGAAACTGAATTTGCAGCCGTTCATTGTCACGTTATGTGGCTTGATGTGTTATCGAGGATTGAGCCGATGGATTACAAGTGATCAAACGCAAGGTTTTGGAACGGCATACGACGATTCCTTGCGTCTCGCTGCAATTGGGAAGCCTTGCACGGTGACTTTTGTCGCGCTGTGCGGTGCTATCTTGCTGGTTTTGTTTGGAGTTTGGAAGGCCGTGTTTGTTCGACGCGACACCCGAACTGAGGACCGCAGTTTCGGTTTCTTATATGTGGCTCTGGGTTTGATTTTGATTCTTGCTACTAGTTCTCGCTATTGGGACGGTTGGGAACTGAAGCAATATGGTGATTCGTTAGTCAATCTGTTTGGAATGGAATTTCGCTTCTTCTCGTTGCGATTGCCAAAAGAAGCGATTGCTCGCCCTGCTCAGTTGATGGCCTATTCTATCTATCCAGCGATCGCTTGTTCCGTCGTTTTGGTTGGATTACAAATCCGATTTTGGTTGAAGTCGGTTTCGAATTCTCGCCGTGTTGCTTGGTTTGCGCAGTTGTTTCCAATCGTAGGATTGGTGTTTGCAGTGATTGGCCTTTACAAAATGATCGGATGGATCGACGGCGAGGCTGTGAATCTGGCCTCACTTGAGGAGACAACCTTGTGGGGAGTGAGCACAACTAAGTGCAAGATCATCGGTGTCTATTTATTGATGGCGTTGTTCACGATGTGCATCCTTATGATTCGGAAAATTTGGATCCCCATTCAAGGAATGGTCGGCCGTTTGCTTTGGACAACAACGACTTTTTTTTCTGTGTTATGGTTGTTAAGTAAAACAAAAATGCTAGAAACCGTTGTGCAAACTCCGTTTTTCTTTTTGTTGGCAATCGGGACGATGGCGGCTATTTTCCTCAACCGAACAGTTTCAGGTAGGTACCTGTTGGCAATGGGAAACAATGAAGATGCAGCAAAATACAGTGGCATCAATACAGATCGAATGAAGATGCTGGCATATTTATTGTGTGCGCTATGCGGAGGCGTGGGTGGAATTCTATTTACGTTAGACAGCAATAGTGTTGAGCCATCTGGACACGGTAGCTTTTACGAACTTTATGCGATCGCCGCGGCGGTCTTGGGTGGTTGTTCATTGCGAGGCGGTGAAGGTTCCATTTTGGGAGTCGTGATTGGCGCCACCATCATGCGTGTGCTTCTCAACGCGCCAGACATGATCGGAATTTCCGATCAATTGGCAATGTTCACAATTGGAATCGTGATATTGATTGGGGTAATTGTCGACGAGACTGCTCGGCGGATTGCGGCCTATCGCGATCGTATGGGACGATCGGAATCGGAATCTGCCGTTAGGCTCGCCGAATAAAACCGCTGTTAGGCTCGCCGAATTACCATCGCGACCGCGTTGCCGCCACCAAGGCAAAGGCTTGCGACTCCGACCGATTTGTTGTGTTGTTTCAATGCGTACATCAATGAAACTAAAACGCGCGCACCAGACGCGCCAATCGGGTGGCCAAGCGATATCCCGCCGCCATTGATGTTGGTTTTGTCTTCATCGATTCCAAGTTCGCGAATGCAAGCGACCATCTGGCTTGCAAACGCTTCGTTAATTTCAAACAAATCAACATCGTTGAGGCTCAACCCAGCCTTCTCAAGAGCACCGCGAATGGCAAATACAGGTGCGATGAACAGGTCCTTCGGTTCGGTGCCGGAGGTATGGCTGGCCAAGATTTCGTACTTCCAATCATATCTTCCAGCCATCCTCTCATCGACAACTACAACGGCCGCTGCGCCATCGCTGAGCGTCGACGCGTTTCCTGCAGTGACCGTTCCCGACTTGTCGAAGACCGTTCGCAGTTTGGCCAGCCCCTCGGCCGTTGTTTCAGGACGAATGCCCTCATCGGCATCGACAATTCGAGTTGATTTGCGGTCAGTGACTTCAATAGGAATGATTTCGTCTTTGTAAGTACCTTCGACCACGGCCTTCGCTGCTCGCTGCTGACTTTGAGCCGAAAACCGGTCTTGGTCCTCGCGCGACACGTTGTACTTTGTGGCAATGTGTTCGGCGTGCAGGCCCATGTGGCAATTTTCGAACGCACACGTAAGCCCATCGAACACCATCGCGTCGACAAGTTTTCCGTCGCCCAGTTTAAGTCCTGAACGGATGCCACTAATCAAGTGTGGCGCGGCTGACATATTCTCCATTCCACCCGCGATGATTGCCGACGCGTCACCGCAGCGAATTGCCTGCGAAGCGATCATGACGGCCTTGAGACCCGATCCGCAAACTTTGTTGATTGTGACTGCAGGAATGGTCGTTGGCAGACCGGCCTTAAGCGCGGCTTGTCGAGCTGGTGCTTGCCCGACGCCAGCAGTGATTACGTTGCCCATGATAACTTCATCGATGTCCGCGGGAGCCAATCCTGAACGCTCGAGTGCTGCCTTCACAGCTTTGCCGCCAAGGTCAGTTGAAGTAAGTCCGGCAAAAGCACCCAGAAAAGAACCAATTGGCGTTCTCCCGCCAGCAATCAAAAAAGCACGTGTCATTGTTGAAAGTCCTCAAACCAGCTTGAACAAATAAAGCACACAACCGCCCCTGACTCATGTTCCAAAAAATCGCGGATGCGTCTTACAAAGTTTTAGCCTAAGAGGGGCGTTCCATGTAGGGCGTCAAACAGGCGGCCAAAAAAAATTTGCAGGAAAGTCCTCAGGGGCGGACAATTGCGACGTAGGCTAGAAAACCAAACCAACCTAGGAAGCAAGCCCCAAAAAAGAAAAACATGATTCTGTGCATGAATTCAAACGCCTATTGAATTTCTGTTACTGCACAAACTGTTGCTGCACAGGTCGTGAGGGAACGGACATCGCCTTCGTTTCAGCGACCTAACTTCAAGTCGCATTGCGGGCTTGGCAGCAACTTGGAGCAAAATCAAAACTTGCTTCGAATGCTTCGTCGAACTCAAAGACGTTATCAAAATGCGAACGTCGATCCTTGGACGACTTCTTCATAATGCCCGCATTGATCATTTTGTAAACAATTGCGCCAATATCGGAGGTCGTGAAAATACCCCAACTGTTTAAAACTGTTTTCGACATATAGCCAAACTGAGCCAACGCGTACTGACGAATACCATCGCACAATTGTTGACCGCTGACATGCTTGCGAATTGAATCACGACGGAGAGTTTCCCGTTCAGAATTTTGACTGTCACCAACTCCGAACTGGGATTCACCGCCTTCAGTTTCGCTACATATGGATTCAGCGATTTTGTAATCCACATGGCCTTCGCAAACGGATTTGGCGCAGCAATCCAATTCTAAGTGGTCGGCAGCGTAAGCGAGTCCTTCGCGTACGAACAGGTAGGCGTCGAGTGAATACTTCTTTTCTTTTTCAATAATCTGAAGCAGGAGTTGAAGGTCGCTTTCCATCGGTATGTCTGTTCGTTCAAAGTTAACGTGAATGAGGCAGAAAATAAATGCAATTACAGTAGACACTTACCAAAACAAAAAGATCATGGCTAGTCAACTCTTTGGAAACGCCGAACCGCTACTCCTAACGAGACCATTCAGGGCCAAGTCAAACGAAACAAAGCCGTCTTAATCACCGAAAATTCCGTCTTTGTCCCTTTTGTGGATTAAAATTTCTCGCCTGCAAACACCCGCAGTGGTGCTGATTTCAAAATTCTTTCTGGCCAACGACTGATCACCTTCAATGATTCCCTAAACGAGGCAACTTGTCAATTTTATCGGCAAAAAAAATATGCTGACCGAATAAGAAATTGTTTTGCTGGCACCGTTTTTTATTGTTTGACCAACTTTTTTCTTACCAAATAAGCTTGACAAGGCTAATCTTCGTTGTCGGGTTCAGAGCGATGTTTTCGTTCTCCATTTGCCTCACGTTTGATCACTGATAGAACTTCTGCCACATCGATGATCGTACGCCGACGGTCTTCCATTTCAACAACGAGTTGCTGCGCCAATATTTCTTGTCCGACAACCCGTCCACGCCCGTCCTTTGTCACAATGTGCGAACCAATACTAGGTAGTTGCTTTTGCGTTTCTTCATAATGGTCAAACTCGTATCGCAAACAACATTTTAATCTCCCGCAACGTCCGGAAATTTTCGTTGGATCAAGCGTTGCTTTTTGAAGCTTTGCCATTCTCATGGAAACGGGAGGCATCGACGAAAGATGCGTATTGCAACAGACAGGTTTCCCGCAATCGCCATAGTCGGCAAGCAGTTTGGCTTCGTCACGAACTCCGATTTGAGTCATCTCGATTCGCGTTTGAAATTCTCCGCCGAGTTCTTTCACGAGATCCCGGAAATCGACGCGTTCTTCGGCAACGTAGTAAATTACAATCCTTTCACCTCCAAGGATCTGCTCGAGATCGACGATTTTCATTTGCAACTGCATACGACGAATGGCTTGTTCGCAAAACTCCCACCTGCTGTTCTTGAGCTGAAACAAATGTGAAAGTTGAGCAGAATCGTCGTCGCTCATTGTGCGTAAAACCGAACCGGCGGGCGAACGTTCCATTTGTTGAATCAGTTCGTCGGTTGCCTCACAGAGGACTTGCCCCGTCTCAACACCGCGGTTCGTGCGCACGACAACTTCGTCGCCTCGCCGAAACTCAGATTGGTTTCGTGAGGTCATAACCGAAAGGTTTCGCATCGAACCATAGCGAACGACATATCGACCCACAAGCGTTCCAAAATCAAAAAAACTAGAAAAGCCAAAATACAACGCAGTAGATAACTATTGGCCAGGAATCCACAGCTTCGATTCCGATTGCGAACCTCCGGCGCCCGGAGCCTCATCAGGCGTCCACAATTTATTAGCAGTTGAGGTGGCATTGCCCGATTCGCGAGGCAACATAATTTGGCCATCCGGAGTGATCAATCCGTATTTACTCAATGTCATTGCCAAGCTGTCGGCAACGCCCGGATCGTTCAGATGATTGCGTTGAAGCTCTTGGAAGATCGCGCGAATACCTTGCGGTTTTCCTCGCAGCAAACGTTGTTCGATCTCCAAAACGAGAATATTGCCCAAACCTGACTTGGTCTGCCTCACTATTTCTTTCGCTGCGTTCATGTGCTGAAAACAGGTCTCGTCGTCCGAAACGACTTGAGCAAGTGCAAGGTGCACCATTTCAGCCTTCACGCGCCCGTCAAAGTGATTGCGTTCAATCAACAACTTACCGACCGTCCGAATCACAGAAGCCGCACCAATTTGCATGGCGACCAAGAACGCTATCGACAGGTCTTCATCCGGCAATGCGTCAAAAATTGCATAGTACATCGAGAATGGAGAGTGCGCATCGACAATGGAAGTCAAATTCGTTTTGGGAATTGGCTGCAGCCCCAATGCGTTGTGAGCCGCGTCGCTCCACTCGCTCGCCCATTCGCGGCCATCAAGGTTCAGGGCCATGCGGGCAACGGCGGCTTGGGCATCAATCGTACCTCGCGGATCGCTTGCTAACTCCCGCAGCGTTTTTCCGCCAACCATCAAATCGGGCAGAACCTCGGTTGCCTTGCGCAGCTGTTCTTCCTTCTCCAGTCGCTCGTAGGTGATGCGATCAATCGTTGGCGGAAGGTGCCAGTTGACCTCCAATGCTTCATTAAACTTCGAAACATTGCCAATGACCTCTTCGCTCACTCTCCTCAATTGACCTTTGAATGCCGCCTCAAGCTCTTTTAGAACTGCTTCAAATGAAAGGTTGTCCGACAGGACGCATTCCAATCGTCCGAGTCGATCGGTCTGTTTGCCAAACAAGTGAAGTTGCATTTTGACAATCGGAATTTGACCTGCAGTCGCATTCGATGCGTTATCAAGTGCGTCTCGGTCGAGAAACAAAAAGGCTGCCTTCGGTGGCGGGCCGTCCGCTTCTTCGTCCTCCTCGGGCACCGGTACCGAAACCAATCGCGCATTTGAAAGTGCGGACTCCATGATTTCTTCAGCCGAATCATCAAATTCAAACACAACGTTTTTCACCGCAATTTCGTCTCGTTCGTTGATCAAATAGGCCTGATAGATTGCTGCGGCCTCAACTCGATCAACCAGTGAAATTTGTTCGCTTTCGGATAGTAATCGCCACTGCTTGGCAGTGGCCTCAAGATACGGCTGATGGCTGGCGACTAGAGCCATTCCAGTAACCAGTAGTGGTAAGTTTGGTTCGATATCAAAAGCTTTTTGCATTAACTGGTTTGCCTTGCGGAACTGGCCGCGCCGAACGGCCTTGATGGCATTCTCGTATTTCTTCTTCCATTCGAAGTCGCCTTCTGGCGCTGGCGGCAATTCCAGACTGCGTCGCAACAGAATCGATCGCGACATGTTGTTGATCATGTCCAGAACACGATGAGTTTGTTCATCGTCCGGTTGCAAGGTATTGGCGAACATTGCATGCGCACGACCGGCCCACAAATCACCCGCCTGCAAACAAACAACAGAAACCGCGCGAAAGGCACTGGAAAAATTCACAGGAATTTGCGAGCCTGGCAAATTATCCATAGCATCTTGCAGAGCTTCGTAGGCAGCGGCCACTTGGCCTTGCCCCGCAAGCAACAAGGCCCGGTGTTCAAGCCCCAACGGGTGGTTCACGTTGTTCGCAAGAAACTGTTCGTTGGCGTCAGTCGCCTGCTCCAAGTCGCCAATGGTCGACAAAATCTGAACCTTCAGAGAAAGCAGACAATCTTTTGGACCAACCCGATCTATCAGTTGATTCAACGTATCCAACGCCGCCGCCGGTTGACGCGATTGATACTTGGTCACAATTTGATTGAGTTCGGAAGTGATTTCTTTGCCACAGCAGAATTTGATTTTCTTGTCGGCGTGAACTGGGCATGGGTTATAGAGATCAATCTCCATATTACGACTTTCATTTTTCGATGCAACTATTTGGAATGCCATCAGTGACTGCATATCGGCAGCTGGGGCAACGTATTTTGGGTACCCTTACAAGCACACTAATTTAAGGCATTGACCAGACAATTCCTACCCGCGAACAAAGAATGCGGCTAGAATTCTAATAGAATAAATTTGGGATTAACGGGTATTTTGTTGAGCGATTTCGTTGCGAACATTCGCACGTGAGTAGGCAGTGGGGTTCAAGTGTCAAAAATGGAATTGCGATCACTTAAAAATATTGCCGATAGTTTGGCATGGGCCGCAACTCACTACCCGAACCAAATCGCTGTCGCTGAACCCAAGAGTAATCGCCAATCAAGTCATCTCAGCTATCGAACGATTACTTTTCAAGAATTGCAGCAAAGAAGTCTACAGATAGCGGCCGGCGTGCGGCAAAGCGGGGTCGTGCCGGGCGATAAGATTAGCTTGATGGTTCCACCAGGGATCGATTTTGTAAGCTGGGTATTCGGACTGTTCAAGGCCGAAGCAACCGTAATCCTGATCGATCCCGGCATGGGTAAGAAGAACATGGCGCGTTGCTTGGCAGAAGCCAATCCAGATGGTCTCGCAGGTATCGCGCTCGCTCAAGCGATTCGATGGGCAATGCGAAGAAAACTTCCCAATTGCAAGAAGAATTTTACGGTCGGCAAGCGTTGGGTGCCGCTAGGCCAGGCCACTCAAAATTATTTCAAATCGCAACTGAACGGAATCCCATCATTTGCCGCAACACTCAAAGCCGCAGCAACATTCAGTGCCGAGTCGCCCGCTGCGATCATTTTTACGACGGGCAGTACCGGACCACCCAAAGGCGTCTTGTATCGACACCGACATTTCATTGAACAGACGGCACAGATTCGAGATTATTTTGCGATTAAACCAGGCGGCGCAGACGTTTCTGGCTTTCCTCTGTTTGCGCTGTTCAATGCCGGGATGGCAACCAGCACGATATTTCCGCGAATGGATGCGACACGACCTGCGCAAATCGTGCCGGAGGATTTCCTTGATGCCGTAAGGCAGTTTTCGGCAAATCAATCTTTTGGCTCGCCTGCGCTTTGGAATACTGTTGCGCGCTATTGTGAGCAGAAGGGAATCCGGATGCCCGGTCTGCGTCGTGTTCTCACGGCGGGGGCTCCCGTTCCCGAACATGTTTTGAAACGCGTCAGGAATTGCATCGCTGAAGACGGCGAAGTGCACACGCCTTACGGCGCAACCGAATCCCTTCCTGTGGCTTGCACCGAATCCCGCCAAGTCATCGATGGAACTTGGAACGAAACGAAATTGGGGCGTGGCATCTGCGTTGGCAAGCGGTGGCCTCAAATGAATTGGAAGGTTATCGAGATTTCAGATACGCCACTGAATGAAATGGACCAAGTCAAAATTTTGAAATCAGGGCAGGTCGGAGAGTTGATCGTATTCGGGCCGGTTGTTACAGATTGTTACGTGACTCGCACGGACGCCAATGC
>JAHEAM010000076.1 GCA_024642765.1 Planctomycetaceae bacterium | reverse complement strand
CAAAATCAACTCAAACGCTTCGTCGACAACCGCCATCGTTCTGGCGTCGGGGCGATCAATTTTGTTGACAACAACGATCGGGCGCAGGCCGACTTCAATTGCTTTACTTAAAACGAAGCGGGTCTGAGGCATCGGGCCTTCGGCTGCATCAACCAACACGAGAGCACCATCAGCCATTCGCAAAACACGCTCAACTTCGCCCCCGAAATCCGCGTGACCGGGCGTGTCGATGACGTTGATCTTTACCCCTTTGTAATTCACTGCAATGTTCTTTGCGAGAATCGTGATGCCACGCTCGCGCTCTAAATCGTTGCTATCGAGAATCTGTTCACCAACAAGTTGGTTCTCTCGAAACTGCCCGCATTGACGCAAAATACAATCAACCAACGTCGTCTTTCCGTGGTCAACGTGAGCAATAATAACAATGTTCCGAAGGTCTTGGCGAATCATAAAATTGGGTTCAAATGTGTATATCGGCGTATCAGGATCGCCAATTTGACTAGAAGCAGGGGGGAGTTGGCAAGGCCAAACGCGGCTCGCATGGAATTACAGCATACTTCAAACGCTTGTACCACTAAATGGCAAATGCCACGCTGGCGAGATTAAGTCAGCCGTTTTGCCCCAAAGGGGTGTTTACTGTTGCCCAAATGCGTACAACGCCGCAAATGTTCGAATGTAAATTCGGCCATTGGAAATGGCAGGTGAAGAGGTGATTTCTTCACCTAGCTCGCACTTTGATATCACTCGAGGCTTTCGTCCGCCTTCAACAACCGCGACTCCACCGTTTCGGCACGTCACAATTAGTTTGTCGCCAACCATGACCGCACACGATCGGTGCCGATCGTCGAAAAATCTTTCGTTGAATATTTCGTGCCCGGTCTTAGCATCGACGACCGCCAATAATCCATTTTCGCGGAACAGGTATACGAGGTCATTGTGGATCAAGGGCGACGCAACGTCAGGAGTCCCTTTGTCAAGTTTCCACAACAGCGCAAACGGTTCAGCCGTGACATTGCCTTTTAATTCCGGTCGCAAACACAAAACCGGACCGTTCTTGGCTGACGGAACCACGATCATTCCTGGTGCACAGGTTGGTGAGGCCACAAACCGCAGGTAAGGGTTATAAGACTCAGGGGCGTTGAGCCCACCCATTCGCCACAATTCACTACCGTCCGTCAGCGAGTGCCCGATCGCATAGTCGCCTCCATGCGTTATCAAAAATTCAGTTTGAGAGTCTCGATAGATAACTGGAGACGCATATGAATGTTTGTTTTCTTTGATGGCTTCGGTCGCACGAAATTGCTTCCAAATTTCTTTTCCGGTATCTGCATTAAGTGCAATGACCCAAGCATCACCTGGATCGTCGTTCCCCATATCGCCGTGAATCAGCTGCAAATACAATCGGCCGGAATCAAGAATGGGTGTCGAAGTCATCCCAAACTGAATATCAAATTCACCATATTTTTCTTGCAGGTCGATAGTCCAAACGGGTTGCCCCGTCATTGTAAAACACTGCAAGAACCCCGCTCCTGACGTTGCCCAAACATGCTTGCCATCGGTACAAGGGCTTGGTGCGGCGGAATTCGCTCCATCCCGAGAATCTTTGTTTTTGCCCTCAAGCGTTCGTCGCCAAGATTCATGACCGACTGGATCAACGCAAATCAAGTCGATTGCATCGCCGTCAACTGACGTCAGAAATACCTGATCGTTCCAAACGACGGGACTGCTGCCGCCCGGTCCCGGCATTTCAACGCGCCATAGCAAGTTCTTTCCCTTGCCGAATTCAAGCGGGATTTTTGTGTCGTTGCTCAAATGATTCCAAGCTGATCCGCGCCACTGAGGCCAATTCGAGTCGACGACTTGGGCTGAAGTATTCGTCGTCGCAGGGACGACCGAGTTGTTGGAGTTTTGCCCATTCACGACGGAAATTTGAGCAGCCAGCAACAAACTAAAACTCACTGCGATCAGACGAGAGAGTGTATAAAGAAGATTCTCGAGATGCCCATTCATAAGCCGACTCTTTATATCTAAGTTTTGAAGTCAAAGTGCTGCGATATTCCCAGCTAAACCAACAACAGCGGCGAACTTGCAAATGGTAAAACGAGGCTTCCAACCAATTTAGCTGATTGCCTATTGAAAATCCATTGCTCCGACCCTGTTACTGGGTTGTCAATCGTTTTCAATTCTGCGCAAGATGGTTGTTTCAAGATTGAACAAGGGAAATCGGATGGTCGATTGGATTTGGGTAGCTTCCGGTGGGGCCTTAGGGGCATGCGTACGATTTGCCGTCGCACGTTCGATGGCCAGCCAATCGACGGAGTTTCCATTTGGTACACTCGTAGCCAATTTAGTCGGTTGCTTACTGATTGGTTTTTTGTTTGGAATCGATTGGCTATCGCGCGACACGCCACATCGCCACTTCGCTGCGGTTGGTTTCTTGGGATCGCTCACAACGCTTTCGACATTTGGTATTGAGACATTCACTTTGCTCGAGTCGGGCCGCAGGATGTTGGGTGGAATCAATATCGGAGCCAACTTAGTCGGCGGGTTGCTCTTGGTTTGGTGCGGAACCTACCTGGGTAGAGTTTGGTTGTCACAAAACGTTTGATGTGGCAATTCTCCGAATTTGGAATTTCTATTAGACTTTATTTTTTTGAATCCACGATTTTGGGAATCTAAATGGATCCGCTTCGATTTACAGTTGCCATTGTTCCGTTGGCGGTTTACCTTGCCACGCTGGGAATGATGAACATGCGTCAACGTCCGTTTGTGACGACTGGCGCACGAGACACTGCTGCGCTGGGGATCGGAATTATTGGCTTAGTGATTATTGGGCCACTGGAATTGTTTTTTCCTGAAAGTGCTGCAATTCGTTTCGGCCCCTACGTTTGGATTTTGCTGATTGTATTTTATGGATTGTGTGTCTCACTGTTGGTGTTGCTATTGCGCCCACGGATCGTGATTTACAATGCGACAATCGACCAAATCCGACCACTGCTGACCGAAATAGCAAAACGAATGGACCAAAAAAGTCGCTGGACTAGCGATAGCATGATCATTCCGAATCGAAAAATCCACTTTCATCTTGAGGCTGTTGATTTGTTGTCCAACGTACAGATCGCGGCAACCGGTAATCGACAAAGTTTCGAAGGCTGGCGCGAGTTGGAGCTCAAACTTCGCGAGGCCACGCAAACTTCTCGAGTTCCGCCTGGCATTATTGGCTTCGTCTTGCTCTCACTCGCGCTGGCCCTGGCAGTTATTTCCGCTACTTGGTTGTTTCTCGACCAGCAAACGGTCGCAAGTTCGTTTCGCGACTTACTCCGAATCTGAAAGTCGCCTGCGCGGACTCACTCCAGTAGGATTCGAAGCCCGGGACTCACCCTGCTCTCTGTCTATCGGCGGTAGATCTCCGATTGATTTGGGAAATTCACCGGAAATTATGTGAAGATCGCGTTGTGGGAACGGGATGACAATTTTGTTTCGTCTGAACTCTGCGTCGATACTCGTATTGATTTTGTGCTTGATGATCAGCCGCTCTTGCACGCTCGATAAATAGCAACGAATGACAAAATTCAGTGAACTATCTCCAAATTCATCCATCACGACAGTTGGTTCCGGCGTGTCGAGCACTTCTGAGTTCTCGTGCACGACCTTCAATAGAATGGCATGCACTAACTTAAGATCGCTGCCATAGCGACACCAACATTAATGACTAGTCTGGTCGTTACTGTCGACAACGTCCAGTTCAGCAACTTGCCGGTAATTAGCTCTTTGTTAGGGACAATCAGTTCTTGATTGTCCCAGTTGGTTACGGTTGTGGCACGCATTTGAATTCGAGAGACAACTCCTGTCGTACCGTCGATAGTCACCCAATCACCAACGCGCACTGGACGTTCGAGCAACAAGATCAAACCCGAAACGAAGTTAGCGATAATTTCTTGAAGTCCAAAACCGATACCAACCGTCGCGGCCGCAACGAGCCAACTGTACTGGGACCAAGGGATACTTAAGAAACTCAACGCGATGACCACACCGATGATTGTAATAATGTATCGCACGATAGTTGTGGCAGCGTATCGCGTACCGGAATCCAAGGTTGAATAGGTTTGAGCGGCCAAATTTAGGAGACCGGGCATGTTTTTGATCAAGAAGAGCGTTACCAAGAACGAAAGGATTGCGTACAGCAGATCCCGATAGCTGACAATGTCAACTTTTCCACCTGGCAACGGCTGCGTCCAAAGCGTTTGTTGATCCAAAAATGCGACCGCGGGCAATGCATCGCGCCAAATCCAGAAAAACCACAAAACGCCAATTGCACTAATCGAAAACACGACAACCTCGCGGACCTGTCGATTGACAGTTGCCAACTCTGCTAACGGGTTCTCAGGTGGATTCATTGCCCCTACTTCGCCCTGAGACGTTGACTCCGAGCTGGTCGTACTTACCGCCAATTGCCGGAGTCGCCGGGCCTCTTCCATTGCAATGCTCCTGCGTTGCATCAAAAGCCAACGCAGCAAAACGCGACCACAAACGATCAAAACAATCCCAGCCTTCGCCGAGTTATTAAACCCGTTCAAGAGAATAACGGACGTGTAGTGGTAACCCGACACGCTTAAACAAAGAAGCGCCAACGGAAAGCCAACCAAGACGAAATGTATGAAGTACCGAAAGAAATATAATTGCGGGCGCAAGTTACCAAGCTGTTGAAAAAAGATGCCTTTCGGTCGGAAAATGTTGTGCAGCACCAGGCATGTCGAAATAAAGAAAACAACCGCAGCGATCCGCCCCAATGAGTTTTTCCATTCCTCGTTGGATTGTGATTCCAAAGCCCACATCAGCCCCAGAGCGGGAAGGCCAATTGCGTAATACCAGCGCAAGTTAGAGGTGATTAACTTACGAACGGCAGGCAACCAATCAAAGTGCCCCTCGCCAAGGCCCTCGCGTTTACAAATGTGGCGAATCAATTCCAACACAAATAAAGTGATTGCAATTCGCCGCAGAGCAACACTCACCGCATGGCAAAACGGCGAGCTAGCCGGAGGCGTTTCGACAAACAACCCCATCAAGAACAAGAAAAACGGCCAAGTAAGCGCGAGCAAAATGGTTACCAACAGTGCGTTCCAAGTCGGCGTCATTGTGCTGCAACGACCTTTCTTGGCAACTTCGTTGGCTTCCGATAAAAACCGTTTGAATCGATAGTGGAACCCAAAGAAAACCATCAACGCAATCGAACCGGCGAAAAACAACCAGGGTTGTTGTTGGAAATTTTCGAGGGCAATCTGCTGTACTGCGATGACGTTCTTGAAATCAAACAACCACGCCAGCGCCTCTCGCGCCCGCGTAATGTCCGCCCATTGAAGCGGTGCAGCGTTTCGAATCCACACGATCCGCTGATCGATATAGGCCGTGTAGTCATCAATTTTTTGCGCCAGTTGACGTTGCTCTGAGTCCAACAATGCGAGGTTGTTGAGCACCGAGTCTCCAGCCGCCAAGACTTCACTGAGCATTTGGCGTTGTTTCGTCACCAGGCTATCCGCCAGTTCTTTTTGCGAGTTCAGGTTTTCCACATTGGCTTTAGTCAACTGATCCTTGAGATTGGTTGCCATGCTATCTTGCTTGACGGCATCCAACTCATCTTGCATTCGAAATGCGTTGACTTGAATTTCAACCAACTGTTCTTTCAGCTTTGGATCGGGTTGGTTTTCATTTTTCAGTTTAAGGAGATTCACGCGTTGTTGGTTGATCATAAACTCAAGGGCATCGGTCAACCCTACGGCAACGACACGGTCCTTCATCGTCTTTTGTAGTTTGTCGACTTGTTCAATCGATTCGCGGATTTTCGTCAATCGTAGGTTTGTAGAGTTAGCAGTTGATGCATAGGAACGCTGCAATTCTGACAGAACCACGTTTTTCTCAGCGATGGGCACAAGCAATTTCGACGCTCGCGAAAGATCTAGTTTTGCTTGGTCGACCAAATTATCGATTTGGTTTTTTTGAGTGATTGATAGGTTCTTTTGAATCGAGTCGATATCGCGTTGAAGCAATTGGATCTTTAAATTACTCAATTCTAATTGCTGCGGCAGGAAATCGCTGGAGACCTTATATGAGTTTTGCTCCGCTTTGATCTTAGCTACCTCTGCATTGAGGAATATTCTTTCGGCAGCCAAACGAGCATCGCGAGCTTGTTTGTTTTCGAGGGTGTCATTAGCGGGGACAGGTGTGCTCTGCTGCACCTGATTTTCATCTATTTTTTTTTGGAGGTCAGTCAATATACCCGGAAACTCAGTTGTGCGTTGCATGCGCCGCGCCGGCTCAGCTTCCAGTTGCACGGATTGTTTTTTTAACTGTTCCAATTCGCTTTGTTTCAAAACCAATTGTTGACGCAGTTGTTCTGGTGAAAGTCCTTTAAACGGATCCGAAATGGTTTGGAGTTCCGCGGGTGCTGCAAGCTGTTTTTGCAATTCTGCAATCTGATCTTTTATCGCGACGGCTTGTGCAGGTGCCGATTGAATGATTCGCTCATATTCGGACGCGTTTTTAGCTGATTGGGCTGCGTTTTCCAAAAACTTTTGGGCCGCGTTGTAGATTTGAGTTAAATTGTTTTTGGTCGGTTCGTCGAGGTCGCCGTTTGCTTGAACTTGAGCGATCGCCGCAGCCAGAGATTCGTTAGTAACCGTTTTGTCATCGGCAACGGGAACCTCGAATGGCAATGTTGCCGGCGTCGTTGCATCGGGCGATTGCTTCGGGTCTTGGCCAAACGATTGCTGTATGTCGATTTGCATCGATAGACAGCAGACGGCGGTGATTGCCATGCACTTGAGACAGTGGCTGAGGAAATTATTCATCTCATCCTGTTAGACTATAAAAACAAATTGCGGGGTTTAAAAAACCAGAGTCATTGGTTCATTTGTTTGGCGAAAGATTTCCCGCGGGCCGAATCTCGGAGCCTTCGCGCTTCGTGATTCGATCGCCAAATTTGACTCTTGCATTTTCAGCTATGACTTGCATCCGTTCGACGACATCGGCATGTTCCGTGAGCACGTTTATCGTTTCACTGACATCTGCCTTCAAATCGTATAAAGCTAATTCCGCATTTGCCTGGCTATAGGGGGCCGGACGACCGCCCTTGCCGCCGGACTTTCCTGCAAGCGTTCGGTAGCGATGCGGTAAAACTAATTTCCATTGACGGTCACGCACTGCATGCAGTTCGCCGCCGGCATAGTAATAGTAGAATGAGTCATGTGGTGACCGTTGGCCTACCGAATCACCGAAGATCAATTCTGAAATATCCAAGCCATCGATTTTGTTCTTTGGCAACTCCGCCCCAATCAGCTTCGCTACGGTGGGCAAGACATCAATGGTCGCTGCAAGCTCGGAACATTCGGTATCCGCCGGAATGCGCCCCGGCCACCACATGATGGTCGGCACGCGAACGCCGCCCTCCCACATCGTGCCTTTCCCCTCGCGCAATGGCAACGCACTACCTGCATGATCACCGTAGCTTAGCCACGGACCATTGTCTGAGGCGAAAATGACCAACGTATTATCGTCGACGCCCGTCCGCTTCAGTGCCGCCACGATCTCGCCGACAGACCAATCGACCTCCATCATGACATCGCCAAAAAGGCCCGTTGAACTTTTACCTTTAAATTTGTCGGATACAAACAATGGCACGTGCACCATGGAATGCGGCAGGTACAACAAAAACGGATCGTTGCCGCAATCCTCGATAAATTTGACGGCATGTTTGGTGTAAAGCGTTGTCAGTTGAGCTTGGTCATTTCCGTCTACATCGTCGTCGACGATGTCGTTGCCTTCGATCAATGGCAAGTTGGGATAGCCCTTTTTCCGTTTCGCTGTTTCAGGAGGCAAGTCGACATAATCCGGATGCCAAGGCCACATGTCGTTTGAGTATGGCAAGCCAAAATATTGGTCGAACCCGTGCTGCAATGGAAGGAATTGTTGATGGTGCCCCAAATGCCATTTGCCAAAACACGCAGTTTGGTAGCCCATTGATTTGCAAACTTCCGCCAAAGTCGTTTCGTCAGCGGAAATGCCATGTTTTGCATCGGGGCCCAAGGCGCCCGAGATCCCAACACGAATGTGGTAACAACCCGTCATCAATGCAGCTCGTGACGCGGAACACACGGCCGACGATACAACGAAATCGGTAAACCTTCGACCTTCCTTCGCGAGTTGGTCCAAATGAGGCGTGGAATAATTCGCTGCGCCAAAGGGACCAATGTCGGCGTAGCCAAGATCGTCAATGTAAATGACGACAATGTTTGGTGTTCGATTTTTTAACTCGTCAACTGCAGTGGCGCTGGCGGTCTGATTCAAGGCCAATACAACCCAAATCCCAAAGACTAACAAGTTAAACACACGCCTTCCAGGAACAAAATCTAGAAGAAAAAAGCTCTTGAGTGTTTGATTCACAACATCCCCCTTTTACATTTTGGATTTGTATTGCATCTTATTCCTTTTTGCCTGAGACTGCCACCCAAAGGTTTGAGAGTAGAGTGTTTCGAAAACGATCCTTCGACGAGAAGAAAACGTGTTGATCCAGCATATTGAAGATCTCGAAAACCCGCTACTTGATCCTTACCGCGAATTGAAACGCAGTAACCTCACGCGTTGGTCAAAATGGTTTATCGCCGAAGGCAGGCGTGTTGTGGAGCGTCTGCTCGATTCGAATCTACAGATTTTTTCAGTCCTACTTTCGGAAAAGCGGCTTGAGGAAGTCGCTCCCCTCATATTGCGAGACGTCCCTGTTCTGGTCGTTCCGCATGAACTTTGTTCTCAGCTCGTTGGCTTCGACTTCCATACTGGCGTGATGGCCTGCGGTCTACGTCCACAGAAACAACGTCTCGGCGAATGGGTGGCTGAAATGGCTGACCAACAACTTGCAGAGTTTCAAACACTTGTGGCTTGCCCCAACACAACCCTGCCTGACAACTTGGGCTCGATTTTTCGACTAGCAGCAGCCTTTTCTGTTGACGGCGTGATCGTCGGTTCGCAATCCGCCGATCCTTATTCGCGTCGCAGCGTTCGAGTTTCGATGGGCAATCTTTTTCAGATGCACGTTTTCGAGCCGTTTCAAATTATTGACGAACTTAACCTATTGAAGTCGCGGTTGGGTTTTCGAGTCATTGCGTGCCACAAGAGCGAACGCTCCGTCGCTGCCCATAAATACACTTGGCCTCAGAAATCAGTGCTGGTCCTGGGCAATGAAGCCTTTGGGATTCCGGCTGAAGTGCTCGCCATCTGCGACGCTCACATCGAAATCCCAATCGCTGCCAAAATCGACTCCCTCAACGTTTCAACCGCTGCGGCGCTTTTGATGTACGAGCGAAGCAAACAGGTCTCCGCAAACCAAAATTGAACCGGTTCGCAAACGGGGACGTCGTATCGGAAATTATCCGCGATGTTTCCGCATCAGAATCTTCCGCCCGCCTTGCGAATACTCGACATCGTCCATGAACTGGCGGATCAACATCACACCCCGTCCACTTGTGATTTCGAGGTTTTCATCCAATGTCGGATCGGCAACATCGGCGGGATTGAAACCTTCACCCTCGTCCGTGACGGTTGCCTGAAAAAGACTGGCGGTAAATCCGGCGACTATTCTTACCAATTTCGATTCGTCGTTGGCGTTGCCATGCTTGATGGCATTCATAATCGACTCTTCTAACGCCATATGAATGGCAAAAACTAAGGCTTCATTCCAACCAGCATCCTCAAGTTTTTCGACGAAATCGCGAATCAAGCCACAGGCAACCTCAGCTCTACTAGGAATTTCTTGATCGATTTTCCAAATCCAATCCGCATCGGCAGGCATGGCTCGGCATCCGTTTTATTTGGTTGTCAATTCGACGACAGCGTCAGATTGCTGGTCATGAATTGAAAACAACGAATCCAATTGGGTAAATCCGAATAGGTCTCGGACCTCGGGTCGTAGATTAGTCAAACGCATCCGACCGCCCTTCGCCCGCACACGCTTTTCTAAAACGATTAGTTTGTTGATCGCGGCACTGGAAAAGAATTTGACATCTGAAAAGTTAATGATGACCTTTGGGGATTCGCTAGAATCGCTCAAGCGTTGCAACTCGCCACCCAATTGCTCAATACGGGCTGGGTCCATGACTTTGTCGTCAGCAAATCGGACCACATGGATGTCATCAAGTTGTTCGACCTTAATGCACTGAAAACGAATATCGCTCATACGACTTTTTTTTCCTGACCAAATGTTCTTGCGACCGTTCCAAGAAAGTCTTGAAAGCGTGCAGACAATTATAACGCAATTTTTTCTCGGCGTAAAAGCAAAAGGAAGTGGTGATTATTTTTCTTCGGCTAGTTCAGCGGCCATTAACTCGATCGCCTGAGACAATTGCGGGTCTTCGGCGGCGCAAAACGGCAAGGGAAACTCAACCGTGACATCTGGTTCAATCCCTATTCCTTCTAGCATTTCACCATCTACCTCAATCCCAGAAACCGCTAGATACAAGACGGCTTCTTTGCCAATAAGAAACGGCGAGCCACCGACGACGGCACCTGCCGTGCGTGCTCCGACAATCTTGCCAAAGCCATGTTTTTTGAAACCGTAGGCCAATACTTCTTTGCCGCTTTTCGTACCGCCATTGACCAGTATGCAAACGGGTTTTCGCCATTGCGAATCGAAATAGAGATCGTCCCGCTCTCGAGTACGCATTCGGAGTTGAGGCACTTGGCGATTGAACAAATTTAAATACTCCGGACTTGCGCCACCCCATCCATCTCGGAGGTCGATGATCAATGCGTCAGCGTCTTCTAATTCACCTCCGAACAATGCTTGCTTCAACTGGTGATGGAACTGCTCTCCCGCATATGACCAAATTCGAACATAGCCCACGCTTTTGTCGCCGACTGGGACCAATCGCATACTCTTGACCATTGCGTCAAGCAAAAAATTCTGCGGGTGGATTTCGCAAGGAGTCACTACAATCGACTGCGGTTCGCCGTCGGCAGTTGTCATGACAGAGATAGTTGTGGGTTTGCCGATTTCGTTTGCAAATGAACCAACGGGTGAAAAAGGTTGGTCATTGACAGAAACGATTTTCATTCCACGTCGCAATCCGGCGATCGCGCCTGGACCACCGTCTACCACGTTTTCAATAAACCACTCACCGTCGACTTTTTTGGTGAAGATCCCAATTCCTACAAACGACACATAACCCATTGGAAATCTTGCTCGGATTTCGTCGCCTGCGGGTCCGCTGCTAAAAATGTCTAGCAGGAAGTAATAATCCACATCTTCCGATGTGTAAAAAACGGTGTGAGAAGTTTGCAGTTGTTGCAACGCTTCATTGATGGTGTCAGTTGCTGAGGTAACCGATTCAGCTAACTTTATTTTTTCACTT
>JAHEAM010000512.1:2020-3054 GCA_024642765.1 Planctomycetaceae bacterium | reverse complement strand
TGACCTGGCGGTGGTCGCGGAATTCTTGCAGCACATCACCCAAACTCCGAGATTTGCCTGACACAGATTGCCTTTCGCATCACGTGATATTGAATTCAAGATTGATCGACTCAAATTTCGCTTCCTCCGTTTTAACAAATCCCTGGCCCAAAAACGACATGGCTTGCGTCTCGCCGTTCACCTATAATTAGTAAGCAAATCGAACGAGCAATCGATACGACGGAAAAAAACATGAAACGCCTGTTGATAACTGCAATTCTGGCTTTGTTGCCACTGATCTTTTATATACCTCAGACTGACGCCCAAGCCCCATCTCCCGATCCGGTTGAAGTTCAAAAATGCATCGAGCGCGCGATTGGCTTCTTGTACGGAACTCAAGACGGCAATCAGTGGCCCGATTACTCTCTTGGTCGAGAATACCAAGGCGCGACAACGGCGGTTGCCGTGCTGGCGTTATTGAATGCAGGCGAAGAACCGAACAAGGCGGAAATCAACGACGCTCTATCGTGGATTGAACGGACACCCACAGACGAAGGTCGAACGACCTATGGTGTTTCCGTTCGAATCATGGCGCTGCTGGCAGCAGACCCTAACAAGCAACGATTCGGTCGAATTATCGATCAAGACGTCAAGTGGTTGATCGATAACCAAACGCTGCACGGTACGCGAGCCGGTGGTTGGGGTTACACAACCAGCAGCGAATATTCAGACAATTCCCTGAGTCAATTTGCTTTACTCGCATTGCATGAAGCCGCACAAGCCGGCAATGAAATTCCAGAACAGACATGGCGTCGAGCCAATGAATACTGGCAAAATTCAGGCTCGCGATCCAATGGTGGATACGGCTATATTCCAGGAAATACATCAAGCGGTAGTATGACGTGTGCGGCAATTTCGTCGCTTACGATTTTGGCCGAAAATCTTTTAACGAAAGACGCATTCTTGAATGATGGCGGCGTCGACTGCTGCAAACCAATGGAGGACAACAGCGCGACACAGCGCGCCATTCGGTGGATGACCCAGCATTTTCAGGT
>JAHEAM010000512.1:0-2010 GCA_024642765.1 Planctomycetaceae bacterium | reverse complement strand
GTGCGGGCGACCACAAGTTTTATTATCTCTATGGACTTGAGCGTGCAGCTCGCCTCAGTGGCTTGCGGTTTTTCGGGAACAATGATTGGTATCGTTTGGGTACTGCCCACTTGCTGCAGCAACAGGCGCGCGATGGTTCGTTTACTGGCCAATTCCCAGGCGACAAAGCGTCAACAGTGATCAACACCAGTTTTTCGCTTTTATTTCTCGCCAAAGGACTGCGCCCGATTCTCTTTGGTAAATATCAATACGCCGAACAAAATTCCGAATGGGATTTGCATCCAACAGGCATCCATTTTTTGACCCACGAAACGGAAAAAGCATGGGACATTCCTATGACTTGGCAAACGATTCGTGCTACCGATGCGACAGCTAATGATTTGCGAGAGGCGCCAATCTTGTTCCTATCCGGCAAAGACGCTTTAGTGCTCGACCAACAACAAAAGCTTGCATTGAAGGACTATATCGAGAACGGTGGCTTCGTTGTTGCCGAGGCGTGCCAAGGCGACGGGTGCGGTGCCAACGTACCATTTGATACTTCATTTCGTGCGCTGATGACCGAATTATTTCCCGAATCGAAATTGGAACCCATTGCCGAAAACCACCCGATTTGGAACGCAAACTTTCCAATCAAACCAAATCCTGGTTGGCCCCTTTTAGGCCTACAGACTTGTTGTCGAACGAGTGTGATATACAGTCCACGCAGTCTGTCCTGCTACTGGCAGATGGATCGTCCCAATTTGCTAAAGCAATTCAACAAATCCATCGCAGACGAAATCATCGAAATTCGAAAACTTGGAATCAACATTGCCGCTTATGCGACCGGGCGTGAACTGCTGCAACGACTTTCTCGCCCCAAACTAGCCGAACAATCATCGGTGGTCTTGGATGACCGTGTTCTGACCTATCCGAGATTGATTCCAGCGTCGTTGACTGATGACGCACCAAACGCCTGGAAGAACGTACTGCGCGAATTGTCCGCATCAACACAATTCACTGTTTCGCAAGGAAAAAAGACGCTCCCGGCAGACTTCGAGCAAATGGCCAACTTTCCTTTTCTATTCATGCATGGTCGTGAACAGTTTGAATTGCAACCGTCGGAACGAGCTGCAATTAAAAAATATGTTGAGCTGGGAAACATGTTGTTCGTCGATTCGATTTGTGCCAGTGACGCGTTTAGCAAATCGTTTGAAAAAGAAATCGAGACAATTTTCCCGGGACAACTCAAGGACATTCCCAGTAACCATTCGATTTGGACGCGGCAGTTTGGTAGTGACTTGAGTCGTGTCGAATTGCGTCGCCCTGATCCCACAGCACCGAATGGTGTCTTGCTCGAATCGACGCACCCTCAGCTCAAGGGTATTGAAATCGATGGACGATTCGTACTGATCTATTCGCCGTTCGACATCAGCTGCGCGATGGAAAACGCGGCAGCCAACCAGTGTCGAGGTTACTCAAAGAAAGACGCTGCCGCGATCGCCATCAACGTTTTGTTGTATGCGCTGCTCGTGGATTAAATTGTTCCTGGATGATTTCCCTATTGCGACCAGGGCAACGCATCTAAATTCACGTTACCGCCACTGAGAATGATACCAACGTTACGTTTATGCGTTAGTTCCTTAAACTCCTCGCTCACTACAACCGCCACGGCAACAGCTGAACTGGGCTCAATCAACAACTTAGTTCGCTGCCAAAACATTTTCATTGCCGCAATAATTTCTTCTTCGGTGACCGTGAAAATTCTGTGCACTTGGCTCTGGATAATTGGCCAAGTCAATTCGCCCAGTCCGGTCAACAAGCCATCTGCAATCGTATTGGGATTCGTTTGCGGCAAACGTTCGTTTGCCGAGAGGCTGCGAAACGCATCGTCAGCTCCTGCCGGTTCGGCCCCATAGACCTTAATCCGCGGAGATATTCCTCGGGCGGCAATTGCCGTCCCCGCCAGCAATCCGCCCCCCCCGACAGGAGCAATGATCGCATCAAGATTGGGAACCTGTTGCAACAACTCAA
>JAHEAM010000511.1 GCA_024642765.1 Planctomycetaceae bacterium | reverse complement strand
TGACAACCATCAAACCCGTGATAAACGCATTTGTGATCAACACCCAAAACCAAAATTGCTTTACGCCAGTATTTTCAGTTACCCGATCGCCAATTTGGGTAAGCAAAAATGCCAAGGCGCAAACGCTACACATTACAATGCGAGACCAAACAACGCCTTTGTAGGACGCGGGCCACATCAGTTCAGTGCCCAAGAGAGCCAGAGTCATTAGCATTAAGAAAAATGTGATCGCTAAAACTGGACCATGCAGGATGTTAAAACACATAAGACCGATTCTTCTGAGCAAGCTCGTCGCCCAGCCAGGTTGGTATGCGGCAACATAGGAAACGTATCTCATACCAAACAGAATTTCGATCAGGCCCATGACGGCACCCAGGACACCTCGCCGCACGCGCGATAGATCACCCCAAAAAATCTCTGCTAACATTCCGGTTCGAGTGCCGAATTTCAATCGATTGATGTGCGCCGCAAATGTTTCGACGCGATTGGCATTCGGCGTCTTGTCCGGCAGCCAGACAATCTCTTGTTGGTCAACCAATGGCAATCCGTCAGCGGCCACAGACCTAGCAAATAGATTGAGGGTTTCACCAGGAGCCGGATCACCCACTCCGTGGATGACGAGCACCAGTTCATCGGGCGATCGAGAGTCTTTTTCAGATTTCATGCCACGATGGTTCTTTAAAAAGAAGTTCACTCAAAATCAGCCAGTTTGGCCCGCTGCAAATTCACGAGATCTGCATGCGTGAACATGACAGGCACGGCTAATCGTCTAAATGTCGCTTGTAAAAAAAAGTGCGTTACTATACAAAACGCTACGGTTGCCGCAATGTGAAACGGCTCGCATATTTTTTCTTGGCCAAACTCATTAGCGAAATGCTAGCGATCACGTGCCATTTTGACCGCAGATCCTATGCTTTGCCCCTGTTTACAGCATTCTTGGTTCAACTACTCTCAGCGGATGAATAGCGCGCTGTTTGCAAGTATGAATGGATGGTCCGACTCATGGTATCGCGAGCACAAATTGCCATTGCTCTGGTCTGTTGGGGAACGCGTATTAGAGATTGGAGCAGGCACTGGAGCCAACTTCAGTTACTATCCGCCGCGCACCGAAGTTCTAGTGATAGAACCGAACCAGCACATGCACGTTCATTTGCGGCAGCGGGCAAAAGAATTCGACTTAAAATTGCGGATCATTAACGGTGTTGGAGAAAAACTACCCTTGGATGATCAGAGCCAACAATCCGTAGTGGGTACGCTCTTGTTGTGTTCGGTTCAAAGTGCAAGCAAAGTCATGGATGAAGTAGCACGTGTTTTGAAACCTGGTGGCGTCTATCATTTTGTCGAGCATGTTGCGGGTAATAGTGGCGTCAGAACGTTTCAAAATATTATGAAAATGCCATGGCGATTGACGTTTTCTGGGTGCAACTTGTTGGCGAACACTGAGGAATTGCTTGAGCAAGATAAGAGATTCGAAACGCTCATGGCGACCTTGGACCTTGGTCCGCGCTGGCTTCCGATTCGCCCACACATCGTCGGCCGCGCCATCCGAGTCGCAGCTTAGCGAGAGTCTCTAAC
The DNA here is from genome assembly GCA_024642765.1 of Planctomycetaceae bacterium. Taxonomy (GTDB): domain Bacteria; phylum Planctomycetota; class Planctomycetia; order Pirellulales; family Pirellulaceae; genus BJ22. The sequence continues at coordinate 1,483 of JAHEAM010000511.1, read as the reverse complement.
TATTTATCAACGTGCCGACCAGTTGCCGTCGAGCATGAAGAGGTAGTCGACCAACCCAATTTCGTATTCCGCAGACTGGCCTTGTTTGGTACTTGCCTCGAGCATACCAAAGTTTTTGGCCAGCACAGTTGTGCTTCCCCTGACACCCGTTATTCGATTGTCGTCCCCAATCAACGTGTCACCTTCTGAGAAATCTGCAAACACAATTTCTCCTACATTATCAATGCCATCGAACTGAGTGTTCTCAAAATCCAGAAGGGTGATCGAGCGGTTTCCGAAGTTCAATGCTGAACCTGTATTATTCGTGACAAAACGCTCGTAGCCGACTTTGCCAAACATTGCGGCCGAGTCTACTCCGCCGAGCCCATCAACGTGAAACGCCTCAAAACCCACAGCGCGAAGGACTTTTCCTGCTGCGGTGGCTAGAGAAACGGAGTCGGAATCGGAATAAACCAAATCATTGCCTTTCGTCCCGTACATATTGACGGAGTCGTTCCCACCACTGGTTGCGACAACGTTCACTCGTTGGAATCCTTTCGCCACGACACTGAACTCTGAATTTGAAATGCTTGTTTGGCCTTGATACATCCAAACTTGGTCGTTGCCTGTCGAATCCTTCAGGTTTGCCAGGTCTTGTCCCGAAGTGGATTGAACTTGAATGATATCAAAACCCGTCGCGACGTTCTTCATTCCAGTGCTCCAAAACGAAGCGGAATTTCCTGTTTGCGAGAACGTGTCGTCGTCTTGCGAATCTGTAAATCGTACAGAGTCATTGCCTTGGCTAGCAATTGCATTGATGCGTACAACGTCTGAAATTGAAACCGATCGATTACTCAAGTTGGCAATCGCTCCACCAGCTGAAAGTACAAAAGAATCATCGCCAGCAGTATCGAATAAATTCGCGCGGTCATTTCCACCATTTCCATCAAAGGTAACGTTAGAGAATTCCTCCGAAAAAATCACTTGTTTGTTCGATGCCGCGAAGCTGCGTCCTTCTCTGTCCCAAAATCGGTCGTTGCCGCTAGAACCTGTGAGGGATATGGAGTCGTAACCACCACCACCGAAAATATACTGCTGATTGAATCCACGAGCAAAACTGTTGAAGTTACTACCCTTCATCGTTGTCAGTGAACCAACCTGCGTGACCGTGTCGGATTCTGTCGAACCATTTAACGTCAAACGATCGGACCCACCACCGCTCCAAACGGCCGTCGAACGAAAACCGCTGGCATTGATTTGGTAGCCACTACCGTTGGCTTGAAAGGAATCTCTGTTTATCGTTACGGCGTCATCGCCGCTGCCCAATGTGGTGCTCAGGAAATCAGTGCCGCCGTTTCCGTTAATGTTGATCACTCGAACTTGCGACGATTCGAATTGATATTCGATTGAGTTGATCGAGACCTTGACTCCATTCGATTTATCGAGAGAAATTTGGTCGTTGCCATTTGTACCGACGACATCGAGAACCCCATTCTTCAGCGAA
>JAHEAM010000075.1 GCA_024642765.1 Planctomycetaceae bacterium | reverse complement strand
ATTACGGTTGGCCAATTGCCAGACCAGTTATTCGATCAGGGCAAACCGATCGCGCCGCCTCTCGCCCGGGTCAGGGCGTGGCTCGATGCATTGCGTTCCATTGGCACTCAAAATCGCAATCGACTCTTTCCAGGTGTGACCGAACTCGACGTTGTGAAATTGATGGAAGTCGCTGGCCGCTTGCAATCACTGCACGAGCGATTAGGAGCGGACGTTTGGAGTTTCAAAAGCGTACAACGTGAAATTGTGGAACTAGCCAACGTTCCTTCACCCGAACGCTGGGATGTTCTCGCTCAACTGCAGGATCATTACTATGCCACGCTGAATTCGAAAGGCTATTGGGATCCACAGGCCGCTCGCAACGTCGCCGTTAGAAAGAAACTTTGCCGGGCATTGCAACCCCTGATTCTCATCGGACTTGTCGACCTCAATGCGGGAATTCACGAAATGCTGGAACAGTGCCTTTCCCAGGTAACATCGTTGATCTTTTGTCGTGAAGAAGATAGAGACGGCTTTGACGGGTTAGGCTGCTTGCGACCCGATTTTTGGAGCGAGTATCGATTGCAAATCCCTGATGAACGGATTCGAATTGCGGACAAACCGATTGACCAAGCGAACTACGTTGGGCGATTCGCCACGCAGATGCTTGACGTGCAAAAGCCCGCGGATATTGTCGTTGGATTGCCTGACGAGGAACTTTGGCCCAACGTTGAGCGTTGTTTGAAAAGGGTTGATGCGCAATCGCATTTGGTCAAGGGCGAATCAATTGTCGACAACGTCGCAATGCGACTTTTCAATCTGTTGGCTCAGTACCTATTGGAACCCAGCTACTGGCATTTTGCTGAACTCATCCGTCACCCTGATGTGAATGATTTTGTTTCTTCGCGTCTGAATGATACCAATTGGTTGCCGAAGATTGATGAGTTCCAAAACTTGATTTTACCCGCGGAAGTTCGTATCGATCGTCCACAACAATATTCGTCTTTGATCCAAGAACGATTTCCGATTGTGTCGGTTGTCGAAGCATTGCGCGATTTGGCATTTGACCTGTTACCGTCGACGCCGGCTCGCGAGTTAAAAGAAAAATCCATCGATCACCGTTCACTTGGCGATTGGGCAAGCAGTTGGTTGGCTGTACTGCGGCGCCTCTATGGACCGAACTTGCGAGCGATGGAACCGGATGATCAGAGAAATTCAACACCAGTCGTTTCGCTTGGCGGCCTGAATCACACTACCCGAACAACGATTGAACGCCTCGCTGGTTTATTCCATGATGTTTCCCAGGATGAACATGCCACAATGGAAGTCGATTCGCCCCGCGACGCGCTGAAACTGATTTTAAGGTTCCTCGAGGACCGCGTTGTAGCATCTGACGAAACGAATTCTTCGATCGATGTCGTCGGATGGTTGGAATTGCCTTGGGAATCTGCGAACTCCGCAGTAATTGTTGGTCTAAACGATCACGTTGTGCCATCGGTCGAGCGAGGAAGTACGTTTTTGCCAAACTCGCTATGCACACGACTGGGGCTTTCGGATAACCGAAGGCGCTTGGCGCGGGACGTTTATCATTTGGCGCTTGTGAACGCGAGCCGAGCGAACGTCTTGCTTGTTTGTGGACGACAGAATTCACTCAAGGCACCGATTTTGATCAGCCGCCTTTTGTTGCAATGTCCTGACGAGCAGATGGTGCGACGTTCAACCGGGTTCTTTGATTTTCCACGACTCGCACATCAAGAAACGCAGCCATCTGAAAACCATACACAGAGTCCGTTGACTCAGCAGTTTGCGATTCCGATGCCAACGAATGTGCCACGTTTGTCTCGATTGAGCGTGACGCGGTTCCGCGATTATCTTAAGTGTCCCTATCGATTCTATCTTGGAGCGGTTCTAAAGCTGCGTCCCGAGGCAGATGATGCACGCGAAATGTCGGCTGGCCAGTTCGGTGACTTGGCACATAATGTTCTCGAAGAATTTGGGCGAAGTCCTACGGCACACCTCACTGACTCGGAAGCCATCAAGTCGTTTTTGGTCGATACCCTTGAGGCACACGTTAAACGCCTAGCAGTTCGCAATCGGTTGCCTTCGATGCTCTATCAGATCGAACACCTCCAATTACGCCTCGAACACTTCGCTCAGAAACAAGCCGAACATCGCCAATCCGGTTGGCGGATCGTTTCCATCGAGGAGAAGTTTGAGTTTCCGTTCGTCGTTGATAACGAACCGTTCATTGTCATTGGCAAAATTGACCGTGTTGACCAACACGATGATGGACGAATTACTGTTTGGGACTACAAAACGAGCGAAAAGGGCTACAACGCTGCAGAGGCGCATATTGATTCGCAAGGAAACTGGATTGATTTGCAGCTGCCGCTCTATCGGCACATGATTCAATCGAGATTTCCTTCTGCGCCCTTGGATTCAATTGGCCTGGGTTATGTCGTCATCCCCAACGACACCAAGAAAATTCGTTTCGCCGCAGCCGGGTGGAACTCTGAACAATTGGCGGCGGCTGACGCGACCGCTCGGGATGTCATTCGCAAAATTCGAGAATGCCGATACTGGCCACCAGTCGAAACTCCAAAATACTCCTACGACTGGGAGAGGATTTGCCAAGACAACGTGTTTGAGCGGTGGCAGGAGTTCGCGGAATGATTAGCGATCCCAAATCCGTCACTAGTGTCGTTGTTCAAGCGTCAGCCGGCAGCGGGAAAACATTTGCGCTTTCAAATCAGTACCTGCGATTGCTCGCAACAGGCGTGAACTGCGAATCGATATTGGCAACGACGTTTACGCGGAAGGCCGCTGGCGAGATCCTTGATCGAATCATGCAACGCCTCAATGCCGCTGCCGCATCGCCCGAAAATTGTGCAGCACTTTCGAAGGAACTCGATATTCCGTTATCCGTCGAACAGGCGACTGAAATATTGCGCGGTGTTGCGTCCAATTTACATCGCTTGCAGATCAGTACACTCGACAGCTTTTTCAACACGGTAGCGCGGGCGTACAGTTTTGAATTGAATCTGCCACCGGATTGGGAAGTTGTCGAATCCGGTCGGATCGATCAACTGAGTGGAATCGCTTTGCAAAAAGTACTTCACAAGCAGAATGTTAGGCAGTTTGTGCGGATGATAACGCGTTTCGATGCCGATCGTCGCATCGCTGAAGTCGTTTCGGATCAAGTTAATAGTTACTTTGAAATTTACAGAACGTCAACGACGGAAGCATGGTCGCCAATCAAAAAGCGACCCGAGGATTATGAAAACCGTCTTAGCGAACTATGCGAATTGTTTGCGCAGTACCGTGCGTTAGATAGTCGAGTTCAAAAATCATTCGATAGAGACCTTGCGATTCTGTCCGAACGTGACCTAGAGCAATTCTGCGAAAGCAAACTGGCGTTACGCGTGTTGTCGGGAATTACGGATTATTACAACAAGCCTATGCCGGCTGAAATCTTGAGCTTCTACCGCGCAGCAAACGAGGTCGCTGCGGATTACCTTTCGAACGAGTACTTGCGTCGCACTCAGTCAGCCTATCAGCTTATTGATAGCTTCCAGGAAGAGTTATGGCCGATGCAGATGGAAATCGCGCAAGTTCGATTCTCGGATGTGCCGTACGTGTTGCAAAGTGTTTTTGATGGTGCGAGCGAATTTGACTTCGAATATCGGGTCGATCAACAAATCGATCATTTGCTGCTCGATGAATTTCAAGATACTTCGCCGGCCCAATGGCAGATATTGCGTCCTATCGCACTGGGCATCATGCAACGCAAGGAACCGGGGACGTTTTTTTGCGTTGGCGATAAGAAGCAAGCGATCTACGCCTGGCGTGGCGGGGTAGCCGAGATTTTTGATGTCGTTGAAAATCAACTTGGTAAGTATCTGGAACCCGCGCCAGTATTAGCAAAAAGTTGGCGGTCGAGTCCTGTTGTCATCGATGCCGTCAATCTCGTTTTCGCGAGTCTCTCAGAACGCCAGGTCGAAGAGTCGCCAGACAAGGGTGTTTTGTCGGAATGGCAGCAAAATTTTCCACATCACACGACTGCCCGCGAGAGTTTACCGGGATGGGTTCGAGTGGAAGTTCCAGAAGAGCCCTCGGACGATGAAGGAATGATTTCACCCAAGGACTCGATGTACCTTGCAACCGTAAATGCAATTGAGAGTCTCTGCAATGCTGCGCCGGACAAAACGATAGGCGTCCTGGTGGGAGGGCACGATGATATTTCCAGAATATTGTTCTACTTGCACCTAGCCAAGATTCCCGCAAGCGCCGAGGGTGGGAATTCACTGACCGATTCAGCTGCAGTCAATATTGTTTTGTCGATGCTCAAATTCATTGACCATCCCGGCGATGACGTGGCTAGGTTTCATCTTTCGCACAGTCCGTTGGCCGAAGCATTGGGGTTGCAACCAGAAGACATTGCGACACAAACTGCAAATGAAACTCTCGCTGGCGATATTGCAAATCGATTGCGACGTGAGTTGGCTCAAACTGGGTTTGGTACGTTTGTTGAGGCCTGGAGTGAACTACTGCGGTCACATTGCACAAATCGTGAATCACGGCGACTGGACCAATTGATCGAGTTCGCCTTTGACTTTCATGAGCCTTGGACGATTCGCACTAATGTTTTCCTTGATCAGCTTGATCGCGCTAATATCCTCGACCCGACAAATGCTCAGGTTCGTGTCATGACCATTCATGCCGCTAAGGGGCTTGAGTTCGACGCCGTAATAGCACCGTTGTTGGGGCCGGAAAGTCGTTGGCGTGGACAATCACCTGAATTGATCTATCATCGCTCCGATCCAGCAAAGCAGATCGATCTGGTGTTCCGATATGCCAAACGCGAATTACAAGACTATTTCCCAGAAAATATTCAAGTCGCGTTTGCTAGTTACCGTAGTCAAGAGATTCGTGAACAACTTTGTCTACTTTACGTTCTGATGACGCGTGCAATCAATCATCTTCAGATTATTTTGCCCCGAGCAACGAAGGGCAATAGAGCTGGAATCGCTTCTGTATTGCTTGATACGCTGGGTTCAAAAAACGGAAACGCGAAGGAATCGAATATCATTTTTGAATCGGGCGATCCCAAGTGGTACACTTCGCTTCCGTTGAAAGAAGAATCCCAGCAGACAAACGTTCAGCTACCATTTTTTGACGACTTCGATAAGAATTCAATTGGGTTAAACGGTCAAACTGCAGGAAAAGTGACGCCCTCGCCAGCATTTGCTAAGAGTCTGCAAAAAGCTTCCCTATCGAAATACGTCCGTGGGTCTGCGAACAAGTCTTCAATACACGATTCAAGAAACGTTCGCCTCGATTGCTTGGCACTAATTGAATGGTGGGAAACTCAACTCACGACCGGCCATCTTAAGAAATGCCTCAAAGACCTGGGCTACGACCGAACGGAAATCGAATTCGGACTGAGGTTCGTCGCGTCTATTCCACAACGTCCTGGACTGTTTCGCTTTCTGAGTCGAAGGTCATATCAAGACGAAGTTTTCAAGAATCGTTACAGTTCGAGTGTCCCTCTTTTTGAGCCGCTAAAAGTTGACGTCGCTGACCAGAAGTTACTCGCGAGACTTTGGAGCGACTCACTTTCGTTGTTTAGAGTTACTTTGTTTACCAAGGGGGACGAGCAATTCGGCGCTGAGATTACGGGCTTGATCGATAACGAAACTTCGACTGCCACTGGAATGCTCTTGCAGCAATTCACAGTCGCGCGGAATAAACTGGCCGAACACCTTCAATTACCAACAATCTCAATTTGGTGTCGTGCCGTAAACATAGATACCGATTCAGTCATAGACTACGATCTATAGCGAAGACGTCATGGCGTTTGGCGATTGCGCCAATAGTGTTTGCCTTGGCAAACCTTTGGGAATGGGTCCCCGATTTATTTGTAAACTAAGGTAGCTGAAGCGTTGGTTGAGGTGTCGCATTTAAAACGAATCCAATAAGCACCGAGGTCGTCGTTGATTTCGTGCTTTGTTACCTGACCTGGCTCCACGTCGAATGTTTGATAGTGAATCCAATTCCCTGCTCCAGTGATATCGAGTTCCGTCGTAATTTTGTTCGAATTTTTAGAGTCATGCGAAAGTAAAACAGTTTTTTTGTCGTATCCCGATATGAGATAGGGATCTGACCAAACGTTTTCTTGAACTGGGGTGTTGAACCATGGTCCGCCCTTTCCAACCGGCTTGCCAAATTTCCACAGGTCATCAACCACTCCGGCCCACAAAGCAACTTTGCCGTCTGCGGATTGAATGATTCGTGAATTTCCGCCTATCGTATCGTGGTCGATTCCACTGATGATCAATAGGCCTCGGTAGCTGCAATAGTCTTTGATCCGTTTGTTGTGTGTACAAATGGGGCGAACCTTTGCAAACCCACCGGCGTTTCTCGCCGGTAATTCATAGAACGTTCCGAAACAGTTGAATAGGTCGCGTTCCGTGACGACCTCGCGATCAACACGTTCCGGACCGTGAATCATTTCACGCTCAAAGTCCGTTTTCGATTTTGGCAACCTCCACCGTTTGCCTTCGTCGTCAACGTAAATTACTGAGGCCGCATCGACCTGCAAAATCCCGACGGGAGTTTCATTGCCTTCAACAATAGCGCGATAAGCATCCGGATCTTCAACTCGAATCAAGTTCATTTCGCCATCAAGTTCATAGTACGCGGACTCTGGTTTTAATTCAGATGAATAGCGGGTTGCTGCGAACGCTAGAGAGAGTCCTCCATTCCCAATGACTCGGGCGACGCCACTTGAAACATTGGCTGAATGGTTAGTTGCGATCCCATCAAAAATTGCATCAGGCCTTTCCAAACGAGAGTCCGTGTTTTTCATCTGAAAGAGCGCGGTCGCTAGAGTTGCGGTAGTTTTTGCACGAATACGAGCCCAAACGCCCGCTGATTTTTCGAAACTTACTCGTTCGACTTGATTTGGCTGGACTTTAAGTGTCGTTAGTTCTGTCCAATCATCTGTTCCATTTCGGTCGATTTCTATTGTGAACGTAACTGGCAATGTGGCATGGTGTGACAGAACAAGCAGCGAGTCATCAAATCCACTAATCAGGAAGGGGTCGGAAACGGTGTTCGCAGTTACGTCCTCGTCCAACCAAACTGCACCTCGTCCGATGGCAGGTCCAAGTTGATCCAGGCGTTCTGGGTCAACAAACCACAGATTCGAATTTGAAAGCTCAGGGCCCGTGATACTTCCCTTGGCGCGACGTTTGTTCAAGAATTCGTTTTTCGCAGAGTCATCGCAACCGAAGACAACTTGATTGTTCCAAAAACAAAAGTCTCCGAAGACCTTTAGGTGGGTTGATCGAGGGCGAATACCGGAAGAGTTCTTTAATGAAAAGGTCTTAGGGAAACGCCAAAGCATACCGTGCATGTTCAGCAGCATGTCTTGTTCGGCAATATCTCCAAATCGAGGCCATTCGGTATTCCAGCCGTGTGCACCGTCGTAGCAATGAGATGCTTTGGGAAGGCGATAGGTATACCACTGGCCGTAATCGAGGAGCATAAGTATCAGCGATTTGTGATCCCAACCAATCGCCCAAATGGGATCAGAATTTGGTGACGCATTGCCATAAAGTCCACCTGGACCACGAACGTCGGTGAATTGATTCCTGCGAATGATCGTCCATGAGTCCGTTTTGCCGTCCCATTCAGCCAGGCATCCGGATGCGATATCGGGTCGACGCAAGGCCTCGTCCGAGGCCTCTCCATTGTTCGCGTAAATCAATCGGCCTTGGCCAGAAAAAAGCCCCTTGCCATGATAGCCTGGCAGTTTTGCAAGCCGCTTGGTTGAATTGTTCTGTTCGTTTTTGGAGGAACGGTTCGTTTGTCCCTGATCATCTTCAAATAGAGTTTTGATTTCCAATGAGCGCAAGTCAACTTCATAAATTCCTTCTTCCATTGTTGCGTAGTAGGCGGAATTCGTTGGTGAGTTCAAATGCCTTGCCGACCCTGTCAAACGTCCGGGCATTTTTTCGGGACTCAAGACCCGAATGTTGGCGCCCTTGTCGATCACGTAGGGACCAATCATTAGCTGATCGGTTTCACGATGAATCATTCGATTCGCAGGGGTGCCACCTACGCTGCCAGAAAATACTTCGACCGACAAATCAGGAGCGATACTATAGAGTTTGTCTTGAGAGCCATTTGGAAAATGTGGGCCATAGGTTATCACCCATAATTTTCCGGCCCAGGGAACCACCGCACCCGTCCCGCATTCGCCATGCGGATTCCGATAGGCCAAATGCGGATAAACGCCGCTAATACTCTTTCGCTGGAAATCTTGGCTGATGCCTATCGATGGCTCCACAATGAACAGTACAAACGCACAAAAAAAATCAGACCAGAAACGACTAAGTTTCATGTAGAGCCTTCCAGACGAAAATAGATTCGCAGAAAAGGGGGTGTATCAGGTTGACTAATTGCGAGGTTGCAGAGATTCGTCGAAAGTGTCTGCACTTGGTTCCATTAACGCCATGGCCTTTATTTCGTTTTCATCAACCTGATCGTCCGTCAGTACCAGCAGTTCGACACTTTCGATCGTCCGGAGCGAGGCCTTCATCAAAGTGATGCGAACGTTGTCGACGGCGAATTGGAAACCTTCCGCTGGGATTTTCTTCAAGGTATGCATGACGTATCCAGCAATGGTGTCATAATCTTCATCCTCAGGGATTTCAATTCCGAGTGCTTCGTTAATTTCATCCACTCGCGCTGCGCCCTCGATCAAGGCCAACCCATGCTCAATCAATTGGATTGGATGCGGCTCCTCGCGATCCGTTTCGTCAACAATTTCTCCGACAATTTCTTCGAGAATATCTTCGATTGAGACAATTCCCGAGAAGGCTCCGTACTCATCCATGACGATTGCAAGATGTTTGTATTCTCGCAAAAACTTCTGCAACATCTCGTTGAGTAAGATGCTTTCCGGAACGGTCAACGGTTCACGCAATAGCTTTTCCAACGGACGGCGTCTGTTTTCTGGTTGCAAAGACTCCCGCAATAAATCTTTTGCGAAGAGAATTCCAACAATATTGTCGAGTCTGCCGTTGTAGACTGGGACTCGCGTGCGGCCTGATGCAACGACAAACTGAACGGCGGTTGACCATTCAGTGTTAATGTCCAACGCATCAACTTTGCTGCGAGGTGTCATGATCCCAAAGACGTCCTTTTCGTCCAACTCCATCACGCCTTCGATCATGTCGCGTTCGTCGGCCTCCAACAACCCGTCTTGTTCGCCTTCGGAAACCATCGAACGGATCTCTTCTTCGAGCCACTCTTCTTCGTCGTGTTCGCTTTCGTCCGCGCCAACTGCTCGCCGTAAGAGGCCGGCAAAAACGCGACTGCCAGATATCAGTGGCCAAGTCAATAACGAAAGGCACCACCAAATTCGCCAGGTATGAAAGAGGTAATACGATGCCGCAAATTGAGAAACAGCGAATGGCACCCAACTATTGACGATCAACAAAGCGATAATGATTGCCGAAACAATTCGCACCCATTGAATAGTGGAAAGCTCGCTTGCACCATGCGGCAAGAACCATGTCATCGCGCTGCAAACCGCAACAACAGTCGCTAATACGCGAGTTGAATCAGCACCAAGCGTCATCCATTCGCGCTCGTTCACAATCTTCGTAAACCAATCCTTGCGGTTTCGACGAAGGCAAAACTCCTTCAACTCGTGAACGCCAAATTGATGAAATGCTTGTGAAGCAGTGGCGGCCGCCATTGAAAGGAATGCAGCTGCCAGCATGATCCAAAAATAAACTGAAGGTTCCACGGCTATCTAGCGTCGCTCTCCATTTCGAAACGATACTCAAATCCAGCTTGCTCAAGGAATTGCTTTTCGTACTTTCGCATCAGTCGAGCATCAGCATCGGTCAGATCGTCTACTCCCACGAGATGCAGCACGCCGTGAATCAAATAAAGCAAAAGTTCTCCCTCGGCCGAAATTCCTATTTCCGAACTTATTCGCTGGGCTGTATCTGAACTGACGACAATTTCGCCGTATAGGAAATCGCCATCCGTTCGATCGTCCGGAAACGTTAACACGTCTGTCGCGCAGTCGTGCGCCAAAAATTGTCGGTTCAAATTGTGGATCGTCGAATCATCGACGATGGCAATGCTAATTTCACCATTGATGATGCCGAACTCGTTGAGGACCATGCGCAAGCGTTCGGTCGTGACTCTTTCGTCGATTGAAAAATCGGTTTGCCAAGAATACTCAATCAGCATTGAACTAGGCAGTTTGTTGGTCGGGGTATTTGACTCGGGCATGGTACATCGCGTTAAGGGATTTTACGAGGCTGTCCTGAATGATACGGATTTGCTTTAGTGTAACAGCACAATTGTCGAATTGCCCATCTTCTAGCTTCTTTTTGGTAATATCGTGAACGAGGCCTTCGATTCGTGATGGAGCCGGTTCTCGGAGAGTTCGACACGCACCTTCCACAGCATCCGCCAACATCAATACGGCGGCTTCGGGACTCAAGGGTTTGGGCCCAGGATAACGGAAGTTGGCTTCTTCGATTTCTTCTTCGTCTTTTTCTTTTGACTGTTGGTTTGCGCGATGGAAGAAATATTCCACTAGAGTTGTGCCATGGTGTTGTTCGATCAAATCGATAATTGATCGCGGCAAGTGATATTTCCGCGCAAGTTCAGCTCCATCTTTGACATGGGAAATGATCACGATTGTGCTCATGGTCGGCACCAAATCATCATGTTTGTTTTCGCCCGAGGATTGGTTCTCAACGAAGTACTCCGGTTTACGCATCTTGCCAATGTCGTGAAAGTAGGCACCCACACGGCAGAGCAGACCATTTGCGCCAATAGCGTCTGCCGCAGCTTCGGCAATCGATGCAACATTGATGCTGTGGTTGTAGGTCCCTGGTGCTCGTTGCACCAACTGCCGAAGCAGGGCGTGATTTGGATCACTCAATTCCAACAAGCTGATATCCGTTTGAATGCCAAACCATTTTTCTAGAAAGGGTAGTAAAGCCGTCATGACCAACCCAGCAAACCCCGCTCCACCTGCAAACCAAGTTGCGTCGAGCAGTGCCTCAGAACGAAATTGCATGTTCAACATAAACTGAATAGCCACGGTTACCGGGAAAACGGCAGCCGCCGTCACAAGGCCAATGTAAACCGATTTAGTTCGACTGCGAATCGTCTTACAAAAGAGAGCTGAAACAGAAGCCGCGACTGCTAATATCACAAACTCACTAATGTCAAACCCATGGGCTACCGTAAACAACAATACGACTAGCGAGCTAAGCATAATCGCGACACCGACTTGATAAGCGATACTAATCGCCATCGCGAATAGAACAAGCGGAATGATTTCCAAACGATATTCAACGATCGAAGCTGTCAGCCACATTAACAAGTAGGTGATACAAAAAAAGG
>JAHEAM010000510.1 GCA_024642765.1 Planctomycetaceae bacterium | reverse complement strand
GGGCGCCAAAAGCGAGGAAGAAGATCCAATCGAACACGTGTTCGCCGCGAGCACGCACGATTACTTACTGTTCTTCACCAACAAAGGCCGCGTGCATTGGAAGAAAGTCCACACGCTACCCCAACTCAGCCGTGAATCGCGCGGCCGGGCGATTATTAACTTGATCAAACTCGAGGAAGACGAGAAGATCGCGGAATGCCTAGCGATCCGAGATTTCTCAACGGAAGATCAATTCCTGGTGTTGGCCACTCGCGCTGGACTTGTGAAGAAAACGCCCATCAAAGCCTACGGTCGTCCTCGAAACGGCGGCATTATCGCTTTGAAACTGCGCGAGGGAGACGAACTGATCGATGTCGTTGTTGTGAACAAAGGCGAGGGGCTTGTACTCTCCACGGCAAACGGAATGGCAATCCGATTTGACGAGTCCGATGCGCGACCGATGGGTCGCAACACAAGCGGCGTCAAAGGCATCAATCTGTCCGAGGGTGATCATCTTGTTGGTATGGTCGTCGCCGAACCAGACGCAACGCTGTTGACCGTTTGCGAAAACGGACACGGCAAACGCACGCCGTTCGGACCACAAACGGCAGAGGAAGCCGAAGAGGACGAGGTGTCGAGCTCGGCGCGCTATCGCGTTCAGCGCCGCGGTGGCAAAGGCGTTCGCGATATCAAGACGACGACTCGAAACGGAAAGGTCGTTAGTATTTTGCCCGTCACTGACGAAGATCAAATCCTAATGATGACGGCCCGCGGCAAATTGCAACGCATCGCATGCAAGGACATCAGCGTGATCGGTCGAAACACCCAAGGGGTGCGGATCATGTCGATGGACGATGGCGACTCGCTCGTTGCAGCAGTCAAAGTCCCGCCAGGCGAAGACGACGGAATTGACATCGACGAAGGCGAAGACATTGTCGACAACAGCGAAGAATAGCTCGCAAGCGATTTCGCCCATGTCACTCGGTCTAGCGGCTCGGCGCAAACCGTCCAACTCTAGCGGTACGGCGCGAGCCGTCCGGTTCGTTGCAAATCATCGAGTCGACCACACCGGAGGGCTTGCGGCCATTTCGCTAAAGTGCCAGGTGGCCAAAACCAATTCAAAAATCGCTAAATCTTCTTCCCAATCGCATGGACCTCAAAGCCCATGGCCTTCAGGGCCTGATGGTCGAGTACATTTCGGCCGTCAAACAGAAACGCTGGCTTTTGCATGCTCTTGTAGATCGTTGCAAAATCAGATTCTCTGAACTCGTCCCATTCGGTGAGAACGGCAATCGCATGGGCACCGCTTGCAGCCGCTTGTTTGCTACTGACAACATGCACATTTTCTTCGATCAAACGGCGGTCTACCGAATTCAGTTCACCTGAATCATTCGACATGGCCTCCCGCAGATCATGCCGAATCTGTTCGTCGGAAACTTTGGGGTCGTAGATATTTAGCACCGCATTTTCGCGGAGCAGATCGCGACAGACGTAGATTGCGGCCGACTCACGAGTGTCGTTCGTGTCTTTCTTGAAGGCAAACCCCCAAATCGCCAGACGCTTGCTCGACACTGTATTGAACATCGTCTTCACCATATTGCGTGTGAAGCGAGCTTTTTGGTGATCATTCATCTTGATGACCTGCTCCCAATAATCGGCAATTTCTTGCAAGCCGAAATGTTCGCAAAGATAAACGAGATTCAAAATATCTTTTTGGAAACAAGAACCACCGAAACCAACGGATGCTTTTAGAAACTTTGGGCCGATCCGCGAATCGGTGCCGATCGCCGCCGCGACCTCGTCCACATTCGCCTCCGTCGCCTCACACAATGCTGAGATGGCATTGATTGACGATACACGCTGGGCCAAAAAAGCGTTGGCTGTCAACTTCGACAATTCGCTACTCCACAAATTCGTCGTCAGAATTCGTTTGCGATCAACCCAATTAGCATAAACGTCGACCAGGGTCTGAATGGCGGCCGGCGACTCACCGCCGATCAGGACACGATCGGGCTCGAGTAAGTCCTCGATTGCTGTGCCTTCGGCCAAAAACTCTGGATTGGACAAGACGTCGAAGGTCGCACCATTGGTCGACTCCGCAAGAATTCGCTTCACTGCTTCGGCCGTTCGCACAGGTAGAGTCGATTTTTCGACAACAATTTTATGGCCCTTCGAGGATTCCGCGATTCGCCGCGCGCACTTTTCGATGAATTCCAAATTCGCTGCGCGGCCGGCGCCAACGCCAAATGTCTTGGTAGGTGTATTGACCGAGATAAAAATGATATCCGCGTCGTGGATGCCTTGATCAACCTGAGTTGAAAAACGCAAGTTATGGCCACGTGCCGCGTTCACGATTTCTTGCAGTCCCGGTTCGTAAATCGGCAAGACATCGGAATTCCAGGCGTCGATACGCGACTGGTTGATATCAACAACGTGAACGTCGATGTTCGGACATTTGTGGGCGATCATCGCCATCGTCGGACCACCAACGTAGCCAGCCCCAATACAACAGATTTTGGTCATGAACTTCAGAAGAAAAGAAAATTGTGTGAGTGAAAACAGACAGGGAATGAATTCCGTGGCCCTCCAGTATGAACAAAGTCTGATTTGTCTCAAGTGGCAGAGGCCTTTAACGCCGCAGGAGGAATGCTAGGCCCTCTCCGTTTTAAAGGAACTGTCTTGGATTAACTTCCCGATTTCAAATCTATCTAATCTTAACCCGAATGCGTAAGCGAGGGATTTCGTCGGAATGAATTAAGTCTCTCGCTGACGCATTTTGAGGTGGCATGGTTTTTGTTTCAGAGGAATTGAAGCGATCAGCCGGTGGTCGAGCGCAGCGACACCACCGGAAAACCCGCAAACATCGCTTTTCGATCCTGAAGGGATCGCAGCCAGTGAATGCTATGATCCCTTCAGGATCAAGTTGTGAGGCGACTGCAAACCAGTAATGGCGCTTCGCTTATCACCGGCTAATGGCTTTGATCTCTCCGAGATCGACGAAAACAAACGCATTTGTCTCGGCAAGAGCGTCGACCTCGCAGCAGGAGCCACGACTGCCTCGACCTCCCGCTAGGGCCGG
>JAHEAM010000074.1 GCA_024642765.1 Planctomycetaceae bacterium | reverse complement strand
GACGGTCCGCGAAGTCTCCGTCGGTGCGGGCAATTATGATATCAGTGGTGTAGGCTACGAACCGCACGGAGAGTTTCGAAAAAGTGACGATCGCAAGCAGTCGCAGGCGAATGTTGCAGTAGACGCTCAAGGAGTCAACCACAAATCGGATCCGGTCAATCCGCAACAACCAGCCGACTTGCTGCAGGCCTTAACCATCGCTGCGCATTGCAACAACGCCAACGTCGTTCCAGGGAATCTTGGCAATACTTGGCAAGTTATCGGCGACCCGACGGAAGGCGCTTTGGTCGTTATGGCAAAAAAGGCTGGTCTTGAACTGGACGGCTCGCGGCTGCATGTCGTTTTCGAGATCCCGTTTGACTCTGAACGCAAATGCATGTCAGTTATTGTCCGGCGGACCGAGAATTCCAAGATCATGTTCACAAAAGGTGCCCCCGAAATCATCCTTGACAAATGCAACCGGGAGCTTGTCAATGGAACTGTGGAAAATTTAACAAGTTCCCGCAAATCGTCAATCCAAAGGAGAAGTTCCGACATGGCCAGTCGTGCGCTCCGCGTACTGGGTCTGGCGTTTCAAGACAATCCGCCACAATCAGACGGCCAATATCAAGAATCAGAACTTATATTTGCCGGACTGGTCGGAATGATTGACCCGCCGCGCGAAGAAGTCAAAGCGGCGGTCGCAGAATGCCACGATGCGGGAATTCGTCCGATCATGATCACCGGCGATCATCCCGCCACTGCGTTAGCCATCGCGAGAGAATTGAACATCGCCACCACTGAGTGCATCGCCATCACTGGCGAGGATCTCGATGAACTCAGCGACGACCAATTAACAGAACAAGTCGATCGGATCGCCGTTTACGCACGCGTGTCTGCCGCACATAAAATGCGAGTTGTTAACGCATGGAAGCAGCGTGGGGACGTCGTCGCGATGACCGGTGACGGCGTGAATGACGCACCGGCCATCAAGGCGGCTGATATTGGAATCGCGATGGGCGTGACCGGAACTGACGTCACGAAAGAAGCCGCCGACATGGTGCTCATCGACGACAACTTCACCTCGATCGTCAATGCAATAAAGGAAGGGCGTGGCATTTTTGACAACATACAAAAATTCGTTCATTACCTGCTGTCTTGCAATGCTGGTGAAGTGATGTTGATGTTTTCCGCTGCATTACTTGGCTACCCAGTGCCTCTGCTCGCGATACAGATTCTCTGGATCAACCTCGTGACTGATGGACTCCCCGCGTTGGCTCTGGCGATGGAGCCACCGGAACGAGATATCATGCAGCGCAAACCTCGCCCGCCGCGCCAACCAGTAATCACGTACCGGGATGGCCTGTTGATACTTTATCACGGATCACTCATCGCCCTTTCTGCATTGTTTGGCTTTTGGTGGACTTACGCGAACGATGCCGCGAACTTAGATGTCGCTCGCAGCACCGCGTTTGCTATCACAGCTTTTTCGCAACTTGCGTTTTCTTTGGTTTGCCGCAGCCACCGTTTCACGTTGCCTGAACTTGGCCCATTTTCAAATCCTTGGCTGTTGGCCGCGTTTCTAATTTCAGGCTTGCTGCAGTTAGCCGTACTGACTGTTCCATTTGCTGGCGGCGTGTTCGATATGGCGCCCGCACACCTGCTGCCGTGGTGGTTAGTCATTGGGTTTTCACTTGTTCCCGCTACGGTTGTTGAAGTCACCAAAATCATGTTTCATGTAAGCCGCTCAGTTGGGGGAACGACATCTGCGGAGCATGAGGACCTTGACGCGTAGGCCCACCATTAGCCGACTGTGCCGTGCCATTTCGCATGTTCGATTCGCTAAGTAGCGCGCTAAGGTAAAGTTTGCACGGCATGGAACAACTATTTGCTGTGGCACGATCTTTGCTAAATGTTCTTGCGAGTAGTTTTGGCCACCCACCAGTCTCAAATTCGCAGATCGCAGATCAATGCCAATAGACCTTACAACTGAATACGGAACCCTTCATCTCAGATCGCCCATTATCATTGGGGCGTGTCCGCTGACCGCTCAGGAGATGTCGCGAATCGCTCTCGTTAGCGCAGGGGCAGGTGCAATCGTGTTGCCTTCGTTATTTGAAGAACAAATTAGGACTTGGAATCAAAAGCAAGGGTTTAGAGCGACGCTCTCGACTCCGAATGAGCCGGTTCCGAAACAGGTGAAACAGCTGCGAAATGCAGTTATTCATGATGCTGACTCGTATTTGGATCTGGTCAAACACGCCAGTGCTGAAGTATCAATACCCGTTATCGCTAGCATCAACGGCGCCCCTCACGGCAATTGGTTGGATTTTACGAAGCGACTCGAATCTGCTGGAGCAACCGCAATAGAGTTTAATATTCGACTCGCGGCGACAAGGCATTGCCCTGATCCCAGTGAAGTCGAAAATTCAATCGTAGATGCCGTCCAAAAAATCAGTGAGATCATTGCTATTCCGTTGTTCGTCAAGTTAGGTCGGCAATACACGAGTTTGAGCCACTTGGCCCATCGTTTACTGTTCAAAGCCCAAGGTCTTGTTTTGTTTGGTCAAGCTCCTGAATTTGATATTTCGCTTGAAAACTTTCAGGTCGTTTCGCGTTGGGGATTTAGCGAACCGGGTTCAATCGCCAGTTCTTTCGAATCGATCATGCGCGTGCATGCCATCGCACCCGAGATGCCATTGGCTGCTAGTGGCGGTATTGGCAGCTCAAGCGATTTGGTCAAAGTCCTCTTAGCAGGGGCCGATGCGGCAATGGTTACTTCCGCGGTCTATCGGGATGGCCCAGACATCATTGCGTCATGGCTCGACAGCCTGGGAATATTTTTGGAACGGCATGACATGGGGTCGCTAAAAGAGCTAAGAAACCGCCGTCCGAAATTGTTTAGCGACGAAGACATCCGCGCGTTCTATGTCAAAGCACTCTCGTCTCAACCCGACCCGTACCTGATTCGATCCGCCAATCGAACACTGGAATGCGATCGCTGGGGGCATATCAAAACATCGAAATAGGTTTTAGGTAAGCGAGGTCGACTCGGCAGCCAAGGTCAAGGCAATCGAACGAAAACGACAGTCGACCTGGGTTGCACCAGATAGGTTGTATCGTCAACTCGATCGGCGACATTCTCGTCGATGATGTCTTCGCCGAATACTAGCGATGTATCGACCACGCGCCGCCAATCTCCTGCGGACCCTTCGTGAATTCCGAACTTAAGTTCGAATTCATTCGCATTGATCATCACATAAAGATCGCAGTCGGTCTGTGATGCTCCTCGCAAACACCATGCGATCGCCTTCGATGAAGCCGAAAGGTCGGCGTCATGGTTGGCCCCATACCAATGAATGTCGTCGCGCCAAAAACGGGAACGGCTAATGGACGGATGAGACTTGCGAAACGCGATCATCATTTGGAAGAAGCGGAATACATCAGCATGGTCTTCGAGTCGAGCCCAATCTAGCCACGTTGTCTCGTTGTCTTGATTGAAAGGATTACTGTTGCCGTGTTGGGTTTGCAGAAACTCATCGCCCATCCGAAACATGGGCGTTCCGTTGGAAAGCATCAATATTGCGAAATAATTTTTGATTTGCTGTTTGCGAAGTATCTGTACTTTCAAAGGTACACATTCCTCGCCTTCCCAACGACAGTTCCAAGGAAATTCGGTCGGCCCATCCTCGTTGTTGTGTCCGTTCGCCCAATTGTTTTTGGCGTTGTATGAAACAAGGTCGTACATTGTCATTCCGTCGTGGCAGGCGACATAGTTGACACTTTGCCGCGGCCGAAATGCGTGAATCCGATCGTCTGGAAAATGATCGCAACTTCCATATACCCGCGTCATCAAATCCGGCACCATGCCGTGATCACCGCGCATGAATCGCTGAATTGTATCGCGAAAATCTGCATTCCATTGCATCCACAGATGACCGGGGAACTTGCGGCCCAGTTGTTTGGTTCCCACTGCGTCCCAGGGTTCTGCGATCAAATGAATATCGGCCAAGTCATTTTCGGCGGCGATTTGACTGAAGATCGGCGGGTCTTCGGTATTGATGCGTCCATCAGGATAGCGAGTGAAAATCGACGCCAGATCAAATCGAAATCCGTCAACGTGCATTTCTTGAGTCCAATAGCGCAGGCTGTCGATGATCAACTGTCGAGTCGCGGCGTTGACGGTGTGCAAGGTGTTGCCCGTCCCACTAAAGTTTACGAACGGATTATTGTCGTTCGGGTCAAGCATGTAATAGGTCGAATTGTCGATACCTTTCAACGAATACATTGGGCCGGACAAATCTTGCTCACACGTGTGGTTGTAAACAACATCGAGAATGATCTCGATTCCTGCGGCATGCAGCGCACGCACCATCGTTTTGAATTCGTCTAGTTGTTGACACCTGTCAGAGCCAGTTGAGTAGTTGCTGTGTGGCGAGAAAAAGCTCAGCGGCATGTAGCCCCAGTAATCATTCGCTTGTGGGTCGAACTGAAAAACGGGCAATAGTTCAATCGCCGTTATTCCCAATTCGACCAAGTAGGGAATTTTTTCGATTACTCCCGCAAACGTTCCGCGGCGATCGCTCATGACCGAAGAATTTGGGTTAGCCGTGAAACCTTTAATGTGCATTTCATAAATGATTAAGTCATGATCATGTTGCGGTTTGACTTCGTTTTGCCAATCAAAATCGCAATAATGGTGCGGCAGCACACCCAAAGGTCCCCGACCAACATTGGATCCTGGTTTGATCGCGGCATTGCGGTCAAATTCGGCTGGAAAGTAAACGATCTTGGCGTAGGGATCAAGCAGCAGTTTTTCCGAATCAAATGCGTGACACAGGAAGCCGTCGGACGGCGGCGGGCCAGAGATTTGGTAACCGTAAAACTTGGCGTCACCAATTTCGTCCATGGTCAAACGACAATGCCAAACCGGTCCCGATTTGTTCTTAAGGAAATTCAGTTCAGTTCGCCGCGAAGGCCTTCTCAAATCGTCACTATGGAACAACAGCAAACTTACGCGCGTGGCATGTTTGGAGTAGATCGCAAAATTGACCGCCTGACCACTATCACAAATCATTGCGCCCAACGGAACGCCTTTTCCCTCAATTTGCTCCCAGTTAAGTACCTTTTGTAACTGGGGTTTCATAAATTCAGGCATAGGAATCGGCTTCAGGTTGGCTGTTAAAATGTCGACGATACGATTCAACGAGGTCACTGAAGGTTGCAAAACTCATACCCAATTTTTTCGCGAACGTTGTCAAAGCAAAAAAACTACTCGATAAACCAAATCAGGAAGAATAGTTTCATTGTTGAGACCATGTGCTTCGGTGACTCGTTTCTATCCATCGCATCTCAGTGTGCGAATCCGCCCAGGGGAAACGGTTCAATCCTGATTCGCGGTCCGGCGGTCTTTTGGCCAAACGTGAAATATCGTCAACACATCGGCACGCCATTCCTTCAGGACAAAGGTAATTGCGGTTGCTTCCAGATTCGTTAATGTAACTGCCACCGCCGCTAATCGCAGAGGCCAGACAGCCCAACCCAAAACGATACTAATGCCAGCCGCCAAAACAAACAGCTGAGTGGCCTTTGCACCATAGGTGTGGTAGCTGGGTACCCGTCCGTATTTCCACAACCCGGCAACAGTGGTTACCGCGTAACTACCGATACCAACCAACACCCACACCAACTCGTGCTGCAACAATTGCCAACTCAGCAATAATGCCCCGCCGACCAACGCAGCATATAAAACTGCATCGGCGGCACTGTCCAAACGAGCTCCAAAGTCCGAACGCTGGTGCAACCAACGGGCAAGTCGACCGTCAATCCAATCGGAAAGATTCAAAACAATGTACAGACCGACAAACCAATAACGATAACTCGCGATCGCTAGTGCAAACAAAACGATCGAACCGACCAGACGCAAAAAGCAAATCACGTTCGGGACGGTTATGATGGAGTTCTTAAATTTTGCGTCGCGTGGCTCGAGCATTTTTGAGTTTCTTCCGAGTAACTAGTACCCTTCGCGAGTTGTTATAGGTACACACAGTTGAAGGCTAGAAATAGTGGACGATTTCGACAAAGTAGTAAAAAACGGGGGCTGCGAAAGTCAGACTGTCAATCCGATCAATCATGCCGCCCATACCTGGTAGCAGCTTACTCCCATCTTTCACACCAGCCCCCCGTTTGATCGCCGACATATGGATGTCGCCTAGAAATCCGAACAGTGAAATCAAAAGTCCAGCGATCGTAGATAATCCAATTCCCACCAGCCAGCTTTTGCCGACTTGGAATGTCGTAAGGTACGGTGCTAACACAACTGATAGTAAGACGGTCGCCAACATTCCCCCGGCCCATCCTTCAACCGTTTTGTTTGGAGAAACAACAGGCGTGATTTTCCGTTTGCCAAGTCTTCTGCCCACAATTGCTTGCATGATATCATTCATTTCGGTCAGCAGAACAAGAAATAGAAACCAACCGGCTGATCCAACGATGGGTTCATGAACCGCTCCGATTTTGAACAGAAACAATGCGTGCGAGAGCGCGTAAATCATCAGTATTGCACCCCAATATAGGCTGGCCGTGATCCGCATGTACTCCGCTGTCGATGCCGTTACAACACGTGCTGCACCCAAAGCTAACAAAAGAACTGTCGGTAAGAACCCTTTGGCGAATTCGCTTAAGGCATCACCGTCCAAAAATAACGCGTAATGAATGGCACCGCATCCGATTAAGACTGCAATTGCAGGCCGTCCGATCTCATGAATCGTACCAACCAGTTTTAAAAACTCTCGCAAGGCAAAAAAACTCGCAACGGCTAATAAAATCACAGCACCAATTTGACCAATTACGGCTGCAATTGACCAAAGAAATGCGAGTATCCACCAAACCTTCAAGCTACCGACTCTTTGCTTGACCAAATCGGCTTCTGTATTACGAAGCGCTAGTATTCGCATTCCGGTACCGATCGAAAGGGCCGCGAACGTACCCGCGATTAGCCAAATCAAGTTGGTGTTAATCGGCAACATGGGAATCCCCACTTGCTGCCCAAGAGCTTAACGCATCAAGTTTGGATAACTGGCTCTCATTTTGCATGATCCATTCCAGGGAGCCGAAATGTCGTGCCAACAGTCCTAACGCTCCAATCACCAAGATGATTACAAACGTCACAAACAGTGGGTAAGAAAGGGCTTTCATGATTGGGCTCCAATGCAAGGCTCAAAATACACAGCAGTTGCAAGTTAAGGGCCATTTAGATGACGTGACAAAAACGAGATGATTTGCGTTCTGACGTGGGCGAAAACGCCCGCACTAAATGGCTGCTATTTCGAAACGAAGGCTTGACGTTCCGGCAAGTTCTCCCATGTTCGCTTGGTATGATTACTGCACTTACATGTCGCGGGAAGAATAAACAGGGTTTTGAAAATAAGAGATCTCTAAATTCCCAGCAAATTCGGACGAAAGAGTTTCGTAAATTCAATTAACTCACGTCGAAGTCACGGATGGAGGGAGAGCAATAGCATACTGATAAACAGCGACGCCATTTCTCCCACGACGTTCAACTACAAATGTCGTTTTTCGCACGACAAGTCACCATACTCGAAATCGATGACACCGTTTACCTTGATGAATTCAACTGAAGAAAAACCCGAACTCACGATCCTGCACATGTCGGATCTGCACTTTGGGCCGCCATTGGTACTTGAAGTCGCTGAAGCAGCATTGCGCAGTGCGCATGAGCTAAAGCCGGACGCGATTGTTGTCAGCGGAGACTTGACTCAACGAGCCACTCGAGATCAATTCGTTGCGGCGCAAAAATTCATCAGTCGGTTTCCGAGAGTACCCGTAATGGTGGTGCCGGGAAACCATGACGTTCCTCTTTATCGTGTCTACCAGCGACTCACAAAACCTCACCAACTCTATCGAGAAATCATTGACGACGAACTCAATCCAACGCTGCAGTTGGATACAGCCGTAATCGTCGGATTGGACTCAACCGCACCCCGTTCGGCGATTACGAACGGTCGCATTCATGCTTGGCAACTCAATCATTGTTCAAAGATCTTCAGCGACGTGCCTGTCGACAAGGTGAAAATTGTGGTCGCGCATCATCATTTCGCTCCGGCTCCTGATTATTTGCATGACCGGACTATGCCGAAATCAAAACGAGCCATCATGCGTTTTGTTGAATTGGACGTTGACCTGATTCTTGGGGGCCACTTGCACCGAGCATATATCGGAAACACGCTCGATTTTTATCCCGGCGCCCATCGAGAGCGAGGAATAATCATTGCTCAATCCGGAACGACTACCTCACGGCGTGGCCGCGGCCGCGAACAAGAAAAGAATTCATTCAACGTCATTAAAATTTGCAAAAAGACTATTCAGATTGCTCATTATTTGTATTTCAACGCCAGCCACGGTTTCATTCCAAACAGTTATCACACCTTTCGCCGAATTAACCAACAACTTGAACAGGAGAAGTTCGATCAAAGCCCTGGTGTACGCGATACGCAATAGCTCGGTCGGTGAATAAGGACGCAAAACATTTGTGGCACGCGCTCAACAACAATCGTTCGCCAATGAAGTTGAGGTAAGTCTCCTGTTGGCCAGCGAAACTCGCATCCGGCAAGTCTTAGGCGGTCGCGCTGCTGCGTACGGCTACAGCCGCATTTGGATTATCGGCGCAGAGGACGCGGTACGCATCATGTATGGTGACGATCAAATCAAACGGAATTGGTGTATCAAGAATGGCCTGGCGAACCGCTAATCCCCCTTGTTGAAGATTCGCAACATTAGTGACTTCCAGATCGGCGAACAAACCGCGAATCTTTTCATCCAGCCCCGTCGACTCCAAATAATGACGATACGCCGCTGTTGTCGTCGCGAATCCATCGGGCACACAGATGCCTTTGCTTTTTAGCTTGCGGATCATTTCGCCTAGCGAAGCGTTCTTGCCGCCTACAATCGGAATATCAGCGATTCCCAGTTGGTCAAATCGACGAAGGAACTCAGTGGTATTGGCGATTGCTGTTTTAGATGCAGCCAAGTCGTGATTCCGAAAATGGTATTTTTGTTTTCTGGGTTCAAAGTGCCTTTAGAATTCTGCGAAAGCCATTGCCAACTTCACTGCCCACCAGCTTGAGCGAATCCCAAACATTTTCGGTGGTTTCGCCGATTGCATCTTTAATGGGTCCGAAACGAAGATTGAGGTGATTTAGTCGTTCGTCAAGTTTTTCGAATTCATCTTTCAATTCCATGTTTCCCAAATGGATACGGACACGGATCTGATCACGTTGTTGCTTGAGATCGCTGATCAATTCAGCCATCAGAGTCTTTTCGTTTTGAGACATTTCTTGATTCCAAAAAAGGTGAATACGGGACAAGGATGGAAGATGCAAAGAACATGCCACACGAAAAATCAAATTTTCGCGAACAGAATGGTTGCAGTCGGCCATAGTGCGTGCGAATCCGCCCATTTTCGTTGCGTAAGATCACGTCGCCTTGCATCGAGCCAAACCGAGCATATTGGCAATCGAGTCAATGTGTCCTTTGGTCAAGTCAGCGGCCAACGTCTGTATCACTTTTGTTAAATTGCTCGTTCCGCTTTGCAATTGCCTTGATTTATCCAGAGTCGCGATTGCGCTCCAACCCAGGAGGCGATTCAAGTTGGTGTTCTTTGTAAAATTTGTTCAGTCTCATCGCGATCGCTTGCACAAATTCCTCGGCCAATCGGTAAGCAAAATGTTGCAGGCGACGAGCAACAATCAGGTTTGTCATCCCGTACGTAAATAGCACGACTGCCACGAGTTGCGCATAAAACCGAAAGGCCACTCGCTCCTTTGCCGCTATTATCTCAGCTTCCGCATGCCAAAGCCCATATTCGACGTGCCAGCTGATCCAACAGGCTATGAGGTATATCTGGAAAAAACCGTGCGTTCTTCACAAACAAATCACTACCGGTCCGCCTCAATTAGTTACCACTCTGACTATCGATCGGACTTACCAACGAAAGACAGCATAAGCGCCAATATCCCGCCGAGAAACAATCCACCGCCAAGTCCGAGCGCCTCCACCGGCTCACCAATTCTAATCGATTCCCAGATGATTGGTTTGAATTCTGAACCGCTCACAACGGCGCTAATGGCCCAAGTCAGAAATCCGGTACCAATGGCAAAAAAGATGACCGATATGATACGAGAAAAAATGCGTCCCGCACGAGGGATGGCGATCGCGATTGCGATCAGGCTACCCGTTAGTACGCCAAAAGCAAAACTTGCGATTTCAAATTGCATTCTTCATAGCCTTACTAAAATCTTGTTGCTAATTATTGATTCGGGATCAACCGGCCACACACTTCACCTTTGAAGTACTTGTCAACGTTGATACCACACTTTGTCCGTCAACGTCACCCAAGTGGCCGCTATACGGAACCCCATCTCATTAAACACCGTTTGAGACCTCTAGTTTCGGAAAACGACAAATTCTATTGGTCGCGTGAAATTCATGGTCTGCAAAAACCACCCAGTCGCCTTAGGTTCGCGCTACCTTAGACTTCCGAGTCGTTGACAAACAAAGGGTCGTCATTCAGCCAACAACAACATACTGGAATAGCAGGCTGAATCCTTGAGTCGTCAACCGCTGTAGTTCTTCGTTTCCCACTTCTTAGATTACGTTTGGAAACCCTTGGTCGCGTAACGCATCTTGGAAAACGTCGTTTCTTCGTTCACCCAGTGCTGGATTGTTCGAGCGAATGTACTTTCGTCTGAATAACAACAAACTTGTTGTTCACGATTTCCAATGTTGTGCAATCTTGTGTTTGAGAAAATCGACACTTCTGACAAGTTGGTCCATTCCTTCGACTCCATCTTCGATACTGATCCAACCGTCAAAGCCGGCGTGATTTAATCGACTGAAAATCGCATCGTAATCATTCAGTCCCTTGCCGATTTCACCGTGGCTCAACCGTTGAACGTAGCCTAGCGTGCCAACTTCTTCGCGGCGGAGATCTTCCAATGTGCCCGATTTCAAATACCGATCACTGGCGTGCATCGTGACCACTCGATCAGAAACACGATCTAAGAGTTCAATCGGGTCATCACCGGCAAGAAACGCGTTGCTCGGATCGTAATTGACACCGAAACAAGGGTGATGGATCTGATTGAGCAGTTGGCAAAAGACATCCATCTTTTGTGCGAACTCGGGAAACTCCCAGAAATCGTCCTTGTAATGGTTCTCGAGGATCAAAGTGATACCGCTTTGTTCCGCATACGGCAGACATGCTTCAATTGAATCGGCAGCCAAATGAATCCCTTCATCGACGGTCAGCTCTGGTCGTCGTTGACCGCTCAGCACTCGGCAATATTTGGCTCCCAATGCGTGCGCCATTTCGATCCAGCGTTTCTGCTTGGCAATTTCTTGTGCGCGAAACGCAGGATCGGGGTGAGTA
>JAHEAM010000073.1 GCA_024642765.1 Planctomycetaceae bacterium | reverse complement strand
CTACATCCAAATTACCTGTAACGGCATCATAGTTGAAATTCGGATAGTTAGAGACCCCGAGATAATAGTTACCACTAACCGGGACTGTGAACTGAAAATAGGATTCAAGCCCATAATATTCGTTCCCTGGGCCGACATCGTCATCGCTCACCAAAAGTTGATTGCCTGTTGGGTCAAACAATCGCAACACAGTATCGACACTCAAGCCAGGAATATCTAAATCGACGTCAATCACATCGCCTGCGATCGCACTAAATTTGTACATATTCACATCGATTGCCCAGCTAATACTGCCATTTGTTGTCGTGCCAATCCCAATGGGAATTGCTTCGCTGATCTGATCATTAAGGTCAACAAACGTAGTGAAAGTAAACGGATCTGAGGCAATCCCACTCGCGATCACACGCAAGCTATAAGTGCCCTGAGGTAGACCGGTCGGTGTCTGAAACTGCGTCGTTACAACATTAGCACCCGTTCCAACTCCCGGGGTCCAATTAAATGATCTTGCATAGTAAACATTACTTCCATTGGTCAATTGCACAATTGGATAGTTGGTATCCATCTCAGCGTCTTCACCATAGGCGGCTCCTGCTGATTGGCCCGTCAACTGAGTCCCCGTGAGCGTGAAAACACTCTGTGAGTTTTGCGCGATAGAAATGACGGTAGGCCGCAATGAAGGGGCAGCCCCGCCATCGGGAGTATAAATGTAGGCAGCGCCCCCCGCAAAGGTGTCCGGAGAAAACAACATCTGCCCCGTCGGTAACATTAGCATGCGGCCTCGATAGGCTTCGATTCCGCTCAATTGAGCTTGCAACGCAGCCGGTAAAGTGGCTGTGATGTCAGTAATTGTGTTGGCATTTGGGTCGAAGTCGAACATTCGCGTTGGCGGATTAAACAGCGGCGTGTCTGCAGTCAAAAGCACATGGCCATTAGGCATGATTGCCGCAGGCGCATCATCAGCTCCCTTACCTCCTGGAATTGTGGGTCCGGCTGTCCAAGTATTCGTCGTAGGGTTATACAGAGCGGTATTCGAATTGCCACCGATTTGGAAGATGCGGCCATCGGTTAAGCGAACAGCAGCACCAATTTCGTACCCAAGCGCTGCGGTACTCAACAAACTCGGAAGGATTCCAGCTTCCGTCCATACTCCTGATGCAAAATCCCAGCGCTGAGCTCTAGGAATTCCAGTTGCAACGCTCGACCAGACATCGTAGGACAGGATGTCGCCATCAGGGAGCAGAGTCCACGTTTCTTCGTTGTTTTTATCGTTATGAAGCTTACTGCCTGTTGCGCTCCAAGAATTGGTCGTAGGGTTGTAAATAAAGCATTGTGTATTGGCTAGGTTACCGGCTATTATCCTGCCATCGGGAAGAAGATTGGTTTGACCGTCTCCAAATTGGGCCGCTGGAAAATTCGCGACTGCACTCCAACTATTCGTTAGCGGATTGTAAATTTCGCCCGTGTTGGTCCATCCACCTGCGCTGCTGTATTCACCACCCAATACATACACGCGACCATTTGGCAATACATTAGAGCCGTAATAGAGTCGTGATTGGGACATTGAAGCTGCTGCTGACCAAGTTCCATTAACATAGCTACCACTACTATCGGGAGTCAGGTGATACCATGAACTCGATTGTCCTGTCCCCTGCGCCAAGACAGTTCCATCCGTCTGAAGCATCATTGTGCCCAAACTTGTTGGCGGTGCATGGTTGAGAGCTGTCCAAGTGGCAAGCAAATTGCGATCTTCTAGCCGCACGAAATCTAATTTCGATTTCGAACGAAGTTTGCTTCGGCGACTGCGTTTAAGTTTTTGGACTTGGCCACTCATTTCAACACTCCCCATAGTTGTCGATTTATTAGTTCATTAGATTCACAACCATTGTAGAAACAGTCGAATCCCTATAACTAGCAGCAAAATCAAAAACTGTTGAAAAGAACTGAGAATAGTTTGTGGTTCGATTACCGTCCTCATTTGAAAGGGAAAGGCTTGACAGAAAATCTCATAATAACTTCAAGAAAACGGGGTTAGCTTTGGTATTACCAATAAAAATCCATTGGACCACGGGAAGTTGACGCGTTTCGCAAAGTCTGATTTTGTGAACGAACTTTAACCGACGAGTGTGCGCGATTGCTCGACTATTTCCAATTCAATCCGCTAAAATTGAATCTCAAACAACCCAGTTTGGAATGCCAACAGCTTCCTATAAATGGGTTAACGACTTCGTGCTAAAGAACGACGCTGGAGATGTTTATCAAGTATTGAGACCGTTAACTAAACTTCCCAAAGCATGGGAGACACGTCGGCAAGCAGGTTGGCACCGCCCTCCAATTCAGGTCGAAATCTACTTGCCAACTACCCTTCGACGCGAGGGGCAGGTTAGAATTTGCCTCTTGGGATTTCCAACATTTAGCCTTTGAGACAAGCGGCTAGTATGAGTACACTAATTGTGTTCGTCGTTTTCTTGATTTGCGGCGTTCTGTCGATTGTTTTTAGTGTTGTGCCACGCGGAGGCCACATGGCGCTTGCAAGGCTCAGTTTGGCGGCAATTTGTCGCACAATTTTGCCCCTCGTCTTATTGCTATTGTTGGAATACACTACTGCCTTTTCCACTCGACACGTTCCCTATCAAATTATTTTGGGTTACTTGTTGATCCTGGGATTTTCGGCGATTTTTGGGATAAGACACGGGTTGCGTCCTCGCAACACCAACGATCTTTGACCGCCGATCTTTGATGGCAACAACAAAAATTGACGCGTTGACGAATTGAATCATTTCCAAAACTCAATACCTGATGAGTGTCCATCGTGCACTGGATTGACGACCATTCTGCAAAAGTAGCCGAGAGCGCTGCCGGACATGAAACGACGTTGGCCGAATCGATCCAACACGGCATGGATCATTACCTGAGTCCAACGCATTTGTTCGAACACGTCCAGGACTCTACGTATTTCGAGGTTCCCCAGGTGCTGGGTGGCAAGTGGCATATTCCGAATATTTTCTCGGAACCCCTTTGGAAAGTCGGCGATCTAACGATCGTTCGCGGTCAACTTACCAAATTCATGGTGCTCGAATTGATCGCTGCTCTTTTCTTGTTTCTGGCATTTACTTGGGTAACCCGCAAGGCTTCGTCGGGCGGTCGTCCCACTGGACGACTTTGGAATATGCTTGAGGCGTTTGTGGTCTTCATTCGCGATGAAATCGCCAAGCCTGCGATTGGGTCGCATGATGCCAAACGATTCTTGCCGTTCTTGCTAACTCTGTTCTTTTTCATTCTGGCGCTGAATCTATTTGGCATGGTTCCTTCGTTGGGAAGTGCCACAGCCTCGATCTGGGTGACGGCTGCTTTTGCAGTTTTGACTTTCCTGGTAGTTGTTGGGTCGGGTATGAAGAAAATGGGCGTCGTCGGATTCCTGAAGGCTCAGGTGCCCCACATGGACCTGCCGTTGTTCATGGCAGTGTTCTTGATTCCAGGAATTTGGTTGATTGAAATATTTGGATTATTCATTAAACACTTTGTGTTGGCCGTTCGTTTGTTTGCGAACATGTTCGCCGGGCACTTGGTGTTGGCTGCGTTTATTGGGTTGATCGGTGCCGTTTCCACTACGGTTTTGATCTGGGGCGTTGCCCCAGTGGTGGTGCTGGCCTCGCTTGCCCTAAGTGTGTTGGAGTTGTTCGTGGCGTTCTTGCAAGCGTATGTTTTTACGTTTTTGGCGGCACTGTTTATTGGTTCTGCCCAACACGCTCACTGATGATTGATTCGGGCAAGCTTTTGCCACGAGTTGCTGATTATTTCGAAACTGGTTCAAAAACAAACAAATCGTTACGTTCTATTGATGGAGATTGATAAATGTCAAAGTGGTTACTGACCTGTGTGTTCATTTCGGTGTGCTCGATTTGTGCCCCTAGCATGGCCCAAGAAGCTGCCTCGGTAATGCCGAGCTTGACCGTGATCGGTGCAGGTCTTGCGGTATTGGGTGCCGGTATCGGTATCGGCCGTATTGGGGGTTCGGCTTGCGAAGCCATTGCACGTCAGCCAGAGATGGCAGGCAAGATTCAGACCGCCATGATTATCGCGGCTGCTCTGATCGAAGGTGCGGCGTTCTTCGCGATTCTACTTGCCCTGATCCAAGGTGGATCGGCTAAATAGGTTTGGGTCCTTTGGAGGGCGATATGTTTGTCTCCGTTGAATCAGGCTTGTTAGCGCGCATCGAAGATGTGGCTCACGAAGCAGGGAAAGCCGATGCCTTTGCGGGTAGCGTAGACCTGTGGTTTTTCACAGTCATTGTTTTCTTGCTTTTGTTGGCTTTGCTGTCGGCGTTTGCTTGGAAGCCGTTGCTCGAAGCTTTGGACAATCGTGAAAAATCGATTTCCGACAACATCGAAGCTGCGAAGCGTGCTAATGAAGACGCCCAAGCGACTTTGAAGGCATATGAAAACAAGATGTCCGAAATTGCTGAGCAAGCCAACAATGTGCTCGCCGAAGCCAAGAAAGATTCCCTCGCAATGAAGGAGCAGATCTTGGCCGAAGCAAACCAAGCGGCTCAGGCTCAGCGCGAACGGACTCTAGCGGAAATCAAAGCCGCGAAGGACGCTGCCGTCCGTGCACTCGCTGAGAAAAGCGCAGAAACGGCAGTCGGTTTAGCCGGCTCGATTGTTGGACGTTCGTTGAACGGTGACGACCATCGTGCATTGATCGACGAGTCCATCAATGGTTTCGTAAAACGCGCCTAAAAATTATTCGATTACTTCCCGTCTTGGAAAGGGTCGCGGGTTTTAGGCCAGTGTGTTGTATTCAAGATTTTTCTTGGTATGGGTGTGGTGATTAATGTCCGAAGCTGAAGAAATCCCGACACTATTGGATTCCACTTCGCTGAAAATCGGCGAGGCCTACGCAAGGGCTCTGTTGGCTGCTGGCCAACAAGAGTCGAAGGTCGATGCATTCGTCGACCAATTGGGCGATATCCAAGAAGTGTTGGAGCGGCTTCCTAAACTTCGGGAATTACTTGAGTCATCACGGGTAGACTATCCAACCAAAGCGAGCGTTCTCGAAAAGTCACTGGGTGGCAAAGTTGATCGTAGCATTTTGAATTTCACCAAACTACTTGCGAAACGTGGGCGTTTCGATTGCTTTCGGGCAATCCAGGCGTCCGCGATCAAAATGCAAGACGAAACCGCTGGTCGCGTTCGCGCGAAAGTGACGACTGCTGCTGCGATGAACGACGATTCTCGTCGCAAGTTGGAACAACAACTTTCAACACTCTTGGGAAAACAAGTCCTCGTGTCGTTGTCAGTCGATCCAACCATTGTCGGTGGAGTCGTTGTGCGTGTTGGCGACACGGTTTATGACGCAAGTGTTGCCAATCGACTAAAGCAGGTAAAGGCAAAAGTAATCAAAGGTGTAACGGAAACGATTCGCAACTCTTTCGATCGTTTTTCGTCAGACGCCTAACTCGTATTTTGTATTGATGGCGAATTGAATTTTGTAACGTTTTGAACCGGTCTGCCTTTTTTGGCTTCCGATTGTTTATAGAGGTTTGGAATGAAGATAAGTGCTGACGAAATCGCTTCGGTGATCCAACAGGAAATCTCCAACTTTGAGAGCCAAATTGATGTTCGCGAAGTAGGGACGGTGCTCGAGGTTGGCGACGGTATCGCCAGGGTTCATGGGCTCACAGGCGTCGCTGCCGGTGAAATGGTCGAGTTCCCTGGCGGCATTATCGGCCTCGCCTTTAATTTGGAAGAAAGCTCTGTCGGTGTGATCATTTTGGGCGAATACCTGAAGATCAACGAAGGCGACCAAGTGAAAGCTCTGGGAACGCTTCTTTCGGTGCCAGTCGGCGAAGCCGTTATCGGTCGCGTCATCGATCCACTCGGCAATCCCCTCGACGGCAAAGGCCCAATCAACTCCAGCGAAACCCGCCCTGTAGAGGTCATCGCCGCAGGTGTCGCCGAACGCAAACCTGTTCACGAGCCAATGCAAACAGGTATCAAAGCCGTTGATGCGATGACCCCAATTGGTCGTGGTCAACGCGAACTTATCATCGGCGACCGCAAGACGGGCAAGACGGCGATCGCGATCGATGCCATTATCAATCAAAAAGGGTCGGGCGTAAAATGCTTCTATGTCGCGGTTGGTCAAAAGGATAGTTCGATCGCCAGCGTTGTTCAAAAATTGACGGAACAAGGCGCGATGGATTTCACGACAGTAATCGTGTCAGGTGCGAGTACTCCTGCACCGCTGCAGTACATCGCTCCTTACGCAGGTACCGCGATGGCCGAATACTTTATGTTCAAAGGCGAACATTGCCTGGTAGTTTATGATGACCTTTCGAAACAAGCTCAAGCCTATCGTGAACTTTCATTGCTGATGCGTCGCCCACCGGGACGTGAGGCGTATCCTGGTGACGTTTTCTATTGCCACAGCCGGCTGCTCGAACGATCAGCGAAACTGAGCGACGCATTGGGTGCGGGTTCGATTACTTCGTTGCCGATTATTGAAACACTGGAAGGCGAGGTTTCGGCCTACATTCCAACGAACGTGATTTCGATTACCGACGGTCAAATTTATTTGCAACCCGACTTGTTCTTTTCGGGTGTGCGGCCTGCCATGAACGCCGGTATTTCGGTTTCCCGCGTCGGTGGTGCTGCTCAAGTAAAGGCCATGAAAAATGTCGCCGGTGGTTTGCGTCTGGACTTAGCGGCCTTCCGAGAGCTCGAAGCGTTCTCCCAGCTGGGTACGGACCTTGACGCGGCTACTCAATCGCGATTGGATCGCGGTTACCGAATGGTCGAACTGCTCAAACAGAATCAGTACAAGCCAATGGGGGTTGTCGATCAAATCATGGTGATCTTCGCGGGCACAAAGGGCTACCTGGACAAAATCCCAGTGTCGGCCGTCCGCAAATGGGAAGAGGGCTTCCTCGACTTTATCCACTCGAAGAAGAAAGACGTGTGGGATTTGGTCGATCAAAACAAGAACAATGGCGATGCAATGAAGAAGGCCGATCACCCGACCACGAAGGCCGTTGCCGATGCCCTCGAGGAATTTGGAAAAAGTTTCCGAGCGTAATTAATCAAAGTTTGTTAACCGCAAGTAGTATTCGATATGGCCAACGCCAGAAAACTCGACAAACGACGTAAATCCATTCGCAACATTCGCAAGATCACGCGAACGATGGAGTTGATCGCGACCGCTCGCTTTAAGAAGGCGATGGATCGCGCAGCTGCCGCGACGGATTACACACGCCGTATCACTCAGGTTGTTTCGGACCTTTCGGCTGCCGGGCTTGAGGTTAGCCACCCCTTGCTTGAGCCAAGACCCGATCCCAAGAAAGCGACTTTATTGGTCCTGACGGCCAATCGCGGATTGTGCGGCGGCTATAACGGCAACGCTTTGCGGCTCGCGCTCAATCGCCGTAACGAGATGGTTGACAAGCAAAACATAGCGACGACGGTAGATGCATCTGGAAAACGAGGGATCACTGGCCTCAAGTTTCGCAAAGTTGATGTCTCGAATGGCTTCACTCAATTCGATGACCAACCGAAATATTCCGAAGTCGAATCAATTGCCAATCAATACCTCGAACAGTTCATCACTGGTGAGATCGATCGCTTGGACGTTGTTTACACTCGGTTCATTTCGGTCGCCAAACAAGAGACCGTTGTTGAAACGCTGTTGCCACTTGGCCAGTTGACTGACGGTTTAGCACCCGCCGCAACTGAAGCGAAGTCTGAACAGCAAGCCATTTACGAATTCGTTCCGTCAGCGGCAAGCATATTGGAAGAAGTCGTGCCAACGAGTTTCAAGGTCAAGTTGTTCAAGTGCTTTCTCGACGCCGCAGTCAGCGAACAAATCGCTCGGATGGTTGCGATGAAGAATGCAACTAAGAGCGCATCGGACATGATCAAGTCCTTGAGCCTTACGTACAACCGTGCCCGCCAATCACAAATCACTGGCGAAATCATGGAGATTATTGGTGGTGTGGAGGCCATGAAGTCCTAGTCCCGCTACCTAGCAGTTCTAATATTTAATTCATCCAAAAAATCATTACGATCAGTTTACGGAAAACATACGATGTCGACAGCAACTAAAACCAATGTGGGCAAAATCACACAGGTCATCGGTTCGACCTTTGATGCCGAGTTCAACGAAAAAAGCATGCCAGCGATTTATAACGCTGTGCATGTCGATATCAAGGTCGCCGACGGCAAAACACAAAAGTTGACTGGCGAAATTTCAAAACACCTTGGGGGTGGTCGCGTTCGCTGTGTTGCTCTCGGTAGCACGGACGGTATGCGTCGAGGTCAAGACTGCGTTGACACGGGTGCTCCGGTTACCGTTCCAGTCGGCGAATGCACTTTGGGCCGCGTCTTCAACATGGTGGGCGAAACGGTCGACGGCCGTGGACCAGTTGACGCGACAGAACATCGCTCCATTCACCGCGCTGCACCACGCCTCGACGAGCTTTCAACCAGCACAGAACTTTTTGAAACGGGTATCAAAGTTATTGACTTGCTTACTCCGTTTGTTCGCGGTGGTAAAGCTGGTTTATTCGGCGGTGCCGGTTTGGGGAAAACGGTTATTTTGACCGAGCTGATCGCTCGTATTGCGAGTGCTCACGGCGGTTACTCAGTGTTCGCTGGAGTGGGTGAACGAACTCGCGAAGGAACCGACTTGTGGCTGGAAATGCAAGAAACAGAGATCGGCAAAACAGGCCGCAAAGTTATCGAACAAACATGCATGGTGTTCGGGCAAATGAACGAACCACCTGGGTCGCGTTTGCGTGTGGCGTTGACCGCGCTGACCATGGCCGAATACTTCCGCGACAAAACGGGTAAAGACACACTGTTGTTCGTCGACAACATTTTCCGATTTTCTCAAGCGGGTTCGGAAGTATCTGCGTTGCTCGGCCGGATGCCGTCTGCGGTAGGTTACCAGCCGACGTTGGCCACCGAGATGGGACAATTGCAAGAGCGAATTGCTTCGACTCAAAACGGTGCGATCACTTCGGTGCAAGCCGTTTACGTTCCTGCGGATGACCCAACGGACCCTGCACCTGCGACAGCGTTCGGACAGCTCGACGCGTTTTTGTATTTGGAACGATCGATTTCGGAAAAAGGTATTTACCCTGCGGTTGATCCGCTTGCGTCGTCGTCGCGGATTCTCGACCCGCAGTATGTGGGT
Organism: Planctomycetaceae bacterium; assembly: GCA_024642765.1. Lineage (GTDB taxonomy): Bacteria > Planctomycetota > Planctomycetia > Pirellulales > Pirellulaceae > BJ22. The sequence continues at coordinate 2,244 of JAHEAM010000073.1, read as the reverse complement.
GAGCGACATTACACCATCGCTCGACGTGTGCAAACGACACTTCAACGGTATCGTGAACTGCAAGACATTATCGCGATCTTGGGCGTTGACGAGTTGAGCGAGCAAGACAAGTTGGTCGTACATCGCGCTCGTCGGATCGAAAGATTTTTGTCGCAGCCGTTCTTGGTCGCCGAGGTATTCACTGGCAAGGCCGGCGAAATCACTTCGTTGGCTGACACGATTCGCAGTTTCGAAGAAATCTGCGACGGCAAATGGGACCACTTGCCGGAAGAAGCCTTCATGTATGTTGGCGTTATCGAGCAAGCAGAAGAACAAGCCAAACGAATGGCAAAAAGCTAATTACGACTTTTGAAAATAATGTGACCAAGTTTCTCGGCAACTCAATCATTGCCGAGCGAGCAATGTTAGGTATGTAGATGAGCAAGTTACACGTATCCATCGTCACTCCAGAAACAACAACTTTCGATCAGGAAGCTGATTCGTTAGTCGTCACTTTGTTTGATGGCGAAGCCGGCATTTTGGCAAATCATGCGCCGATGATTGGTCGACTTGCTCCAGGAGAACTGCGAATTTCAGCCGGTGGACAAAATCATCATTTCTATGTCGAAGGTGGATTCGTTCAAGTTCTCGATAACAAAGTTTCGGTAATCACGGGCAACTCGATCGATGCCACGAAAATCGATGCCGCAGCGGCGCGTAAGGTCTTAGCAGAAACCCAAATTGCTGCCGACGACAAAAGCGAAATTGTCGAGATGAAAAACAAAGCCATGGCACAGGCTCGCGCACAAATCCGAATCGCCGAACACGCCTAACAAAAATGAGCCACAGTTCGTAAGTTGGCAACACATGCAGAGCCGCAGGCCATATGTCCTCGGGGAGTATCCGCAAGTCGTCCTGGGTCTATTCACGTATGGCCTTGGTTGGATTGACAACTCACCGTGAGCAGCAGACCGTAAAGCCTCGGGTAATGCACAACCCTGAGGGATAACCGCCAGAAGCAGGTGGTCGAGCGCAGCGAAAACCACCGGTACACCCGTAATATCAATTGCATCCCTGAAGGGTTGCCAGGGCAATCAGTCAGATCCATTCGGAGTGATCCAATCTCACTTTATTGTCAAAATGAAGTCTAATAAACGTTGAGATCATGGTGTTTCTCCTTCTAATTGCCAATGCAGCCGACACCATTTCGCCTCGACTAATTTCCACCACCAAAACCAAAATTTCTCTCTCACCAAAACATCAATTCACACGAATTGATTCAAACTTACTCAATCTTCGTTTATCGCTCTTCTTGTCTGCGCGTTACAATATCCACAACCATCATTCATCTTTTAATGCCAACGCTTCATCCAATGCCTGACGCTTCGAAACAAAAACTGATCGATCTGGAGACATCCCTAGGCCTGCTTCAACACGACTTTGAGGCCCAGAACCAAATGCTACTCCGCGCCCTACGCCAAATCGACCTCCTAGAAAATTCCGTCGCGCGACTCGTCGCCCAACTGGATTCGATGCGTTACGACTCAGGCAGAACGGCTCAAGACGAAAAACCACCTCACTACTAATAGTTTGAAAAGCAGAATGTTTTTAGGTTCAACGGCGTTCCTCATACTTGCCGCGGTCGGAATCGCCTTGCTCGCGATTATCGGTTTCATTGTCTTCGTGTTGATAGTAAACAAGCGACGTTCAAATAATGATTGATTTGCTTGGAAAATGAGCCGAGCCCCAACTTGTTGAATATTCGGATGTAACCTAAAGGAGTTGCGAAATTATTGGTGAAGTATGACAAACTGCCAGACTATTTACGGCCCCTTAATGCAATAGATTAACGACCTGCGTCAAGTTTGTTCGTTCCATTCTAAAGGCACATTGTATGGGTTTGGGTTTGTTTTTTGGAATTGTGTACCTGCTTGCTCTTGGCCCTAATCCCGCTTGGCCTGTTTGATCTGTTTCAGAAGAAACACGCGATCTTGAGGAGCTTCCCTTTATTGGGTCGCGCGCGGTATCTACTCGAAAAACTTGGGCCTGAACTCGGCAATACATCATGGCCAAGAATGACGAGGAACGCCCCTTTACGCGTGACCAACGCAGGTGGGTTTACGCCTCAAGCAAAAAGAAAAATAACTATTCGGGATTTGGTACCGACAATGAACTTGAAACGTCGCCGAACTACTTGATCGTCAAGCACAGCGTGTTTCCAATCACCACTCCAATTCCGGGCGATGAAAGTTACGTCCCCACTTA
>JAHEAM010000509.1 GCA_024642765.1 Planctomycetaceae bacterium | reverse complement strand
GTGTGTGCCGATCAGAACCGTTGAGATTTTGATTTTCGCCGCTTTGTATTGGTTAAGCAAATTGGCGGTAGGTGGCGACGGATCGCCGTCGCTGATAATGATCATGTGTTTCATAGATGCCGGGTTGGCTTTGAGTCCCGCGAGAGCAAGTCGCATGGGCGTGTCAAAATCCATCATGTCGCCAGGTACCATACGATTCATAAGCGACTGCATTCGTTTTCGATTCGATTCGACGCGATCAATTCCACTGGGCAACTTCCAAAGCCAACGCGGAGCTGCATTCATGTCACTCCAATCGACAACACCGCAAAAATCCATTGGGCCGAGAACATTCAAGGCTTCGATGCCTACTTTCGTTTGCCAATAGTTGCCCTCTGCCATTTCTGACGCATGCATGATCATGACGAGAGCACCGACTGCGCTGATTTTGTCATTCTTGATTTGGAAATCGACTGGCATGGCTTTTTCCAATTCGGTATTGGCCCACGCTCCTGCACCAAATGAGCGATCGCCTCCAATCATCACGATTCCGCAGCCGAGCTCCTCACAATTGCTAACGAGCATTCGAATTTGTTCGTCAGAAAAGGCGACGGTATTTCCCGAGATGTCTTCCGTAGCGCGCGACACGTTGGCCAAAATCACTGAATCGTATTGCAATAGTTCGGCCGCTGAACCGAAAGGGTTGTCGGATGCACGGACGTCAACATTGATCTTGGCCTTGGCAAGTGATTCCTCCAGTTGCGTGAATTCGCCTGGTGAGCTTGCGTCTTCAATCAGCAAGACATGGCCCTCGCCACGGACTTGAGCAAACGCGGAAGCTTCGTTATTCTTCTGGACCGAATCGACAGAGGAATCACTGGGCACGAAACGAGCATTGAACGTCACTATTGCAGACTGATCCAGTTCATGTTCGAACGAAATAACGTTTTTACCAGAATCGAGAGTGACATTCTGTTCGGCAATTTTCTCTTCACGTTGCCCGATTCGTTGCGTTAGGATCAATCGCCCGTCGACCTTGCCTTCAGGCGAAGATTCGCCGGGCTCGGAATTGTTGTTGAGTACAACGCGAGCTTCGAATTTTTGTCCATTACGAATGTCGTTTGGAACAAGCAATTTGTCGACGGAAACATCGGTACGCAATTCTAGTTTGACGGGTACGACATCGATGCCAACGCCGTCATGAACGAGTGATTCAGCGATTGACATTGCATCACCGACGTTTTGATTACCGTCAGTCACGATGACAATTCGCCTGGCACTGTCTTCTGAAAATGCAGCTTGAGCCATTCGCAAGGCAGCTTCTAGATTCGTCGTATCTTTACGAAGTTTGAAATCGGATTCGAGACGATCAGCAAGTGGCAGGCTGCCTTCGTACGGAGCTGCCTCGATGACAGCCGAAGCGCCGAACACAATGACGCCAGCCCTGTCGCCTTCGTCCGGTTTGCCAGTCCGGCGATATCGTTCAACTGACGACTTCACGTAGGACAACATGGCCTCACGTTGTTCGCTGGGGATGCTCTCGGATTGATCGAGCAAATAGATAACAGTTAACCGATTAGTCGTTTCACGCCAGTGGATTTCGGCAATCGCGAATACCAAGGCTGTGATGACCAACGAGCGAAACAGAATCGCAAACAATCGCCGACTTCGGCCGAGTCCAGCCAAGCTGCGAAAACTCAAAAACCAAACAATCGGCAAAATCAACAACAGGAGCAAGTACCATGGTTGCCCAAAACCGATCTCTTTGATCCATTCCATGCGCTGTCTACTTTTTTCAATTCGGAACCAGGGGCATCGAAGCATGCCTGTCCGAAAAACGATCCTCGAAGGCCTTGCCAATCGTGCCGCCGATTATAGCAATTATGTGCGAACCGTTGAAACGATAATCCAAATATTCGAAACGATTGAATCAGAATGCGAGCGCGCCTCAATGACTTGCAATAACTTCCCAAGGAGTTTTGAAAAGTGAAAAAACGAGCGAAACCAAGTTCAAGCCCCATGGTACAATAATTAATAAGAAATGTCCTGATTCAGGGCGTTTCCAGAAGTTCGCCGACTTCAGCAATCCCATATGTTGCGGGTTCCCGTGTCGCGAACGTGTCTCTCGCGAGTTTTATATTAACCCTGTGGAGGATTTAATGAAGTTGTCTATGAAGATGGTACTGCGAACGCTCGCGGTGGTGGGACTACTGTCCCCATCTGTTCTGCCTGCGTCGCCTTGGTTACAAGACGAGAAAAAGGAAGAAAAGCCGAGCGAAGAATATCCTGCGATTGAAAAAGTGACCGAAGGTTTCGAGGAAGTTATCCCCGTCGCTGACGATGGTGAAAAGAGCCAATCGTCATTTTATAAGTTGTGGGTCAACAAAAAGACGGACCAAGTCCTCGCAGAGTTACCGAAAGATTTCGCTGCACCGGAACAACGCCATTTTATTGCAACAACTCTTTCGGGCGGCGATGTGTTTGCGGGTTTGCAATCAAATGATTTTTACGTTTACTGGAAACAATATGGTAAACGTCTCGCCCTCGTAGCTGAGAACCTTGCGATTCGTGGTTCGGACGATGAGTCGAAGGCGTCGGTCAAGCGTCTATTTACCGATTCAATTTTGGTTGATGTGCCAATCGTTGGTTGGGTTCCTCGTGGCGGTCCAGTAATCGATTTGGATGAGTTGCTGGTCAACAACGCTGCAACTTTCTTTGGCGGAAGCGTTCGTACGATGAAGCCAAATCTTTCCAAGGTCGTCCGCGCACGCGCATTTCCCAAGAATATCGAGGTTGCCTTCGAAATCGTGAATTCGGATGGCAATTTGAAGGTTTTGCATTATTCGATCAGTAAGATCGAAGGCAGTCCGTCGTTTAAGCCGCGTGTTGCCGATCAACGTATCGGTTATTTCACGACTGCGTACGATGATTACGGGAAGTACGAAGAGGACGAAACACGTATTCGTTTCGTCAATCGTTGGCATCTCGAAAAACGTGATTCATCTCTGAAAATGAGCCCTCCGAAACAGCCGATCGTGTTCTACCTAGAACATACGACGCCAGTGCGCTATCGCCGCTGGGTG
>JAHEAM010000072.1 GCA_024642765.1 Planctomycetaceae bacterium | reverse complement strand
CGTTGCTACGAGACAATTCGCTGGCCAATTCTTAATTGATCTTGATAACAAAAAGCCGACTCGATTCTGAGCAAGAGCTTTATCACTTTCATTTTTCCGACTTACTCCATTTGAATCAAAGAAAACGTGTGGTTGCACCCAGTTGAAAACAGTGTCGCACTGAGACTTAACAAGAATGTCTTTGCCTTCGGTGCGTCGAAAATCATCGCTACAATCAACGACGAGAATTGAACCATGCTCTCGGCACCATTCTCGAAGCCCTTCGGCTTGCTGCTCGCGAATAATTGCGTCGCCCTTTCCAAGATATGCGTTAATAATCCAGAAGCGACTTCCTGTTTTCTTGCTTTCCAACAATGCCATTACGGGTAAAACGAGATCGTCTGAGTGCAACAAGACGCCGCCTATTTCATTGGGTTCGCGTTGTTCAATCAACTCAAACCTTTGTGGGTCGATTAGAATCATCAGCCTGGCAGCGTCGCCACTTTTCCCAACGATCGATTGCCATCCATTCATTGCAGTCTCGAATCGTAACGCTGCCTTCGCCTGGACTTCTTGTAATACGACGATGGAAGCGTGAGCGCCGGCAACATGTTCGGCAAGATGTGTCGCCGTCGTCTCAGTATCACTGCTTCCGACCTCAGTATTCCATGCAAGAATCGCAAACCCCTGAGATACCTTTTCGAACGATACTGTCTGGGTTTTGGTTTCTGTTTCAGCGTCACATCCGAAAATTGTAGTCACCAAAAACAGAGTGCCTAAACATCGCATCTTAAGATCGCCATGGAATCGGATATTCATGTTTTGTTATTCTCTTGATTTGCCCACTACTTCTAGGCAATTCTACCCCCTTACGCTGTTAAAGTGGTTAGGCGGTTGCGAGGCTTCTTGCGATCACTTCGATAGCCAAACTAAATCGTCGAAATCGCAGGGTGTTTGGGAAATCGCGTCAGACTTGTTAGAATTCCGGTTGGGAATTTCCGGAATGCGATCTGCCGTGTTCTGCCGCTTACTTAGTCAAACATCACCAAATCAATGCCACTTAAAAATATTGTAACTATCGCAGTTGCGATTATCGTTGCGCTCACTTGCTACAACGCGGTTTCAAAAAACCGATACGCGAATCTCTACGCTGAAGCAATGGAGATTATCGAACGCGAAGCGTTGCTCAAGTCCGACAAGCGAGATTTGTTTGATGCCTCGATGCAGGGCATGCTTAAAGATTTTGGCCCGCATTCTAGGTTTTTCTCGGGCCGCATGTTCAAAAGCATCAATGAGAGCCTGCGGCAAAGATTCGGTGGCGTAGGAATGTATATAGATGTTGATCCTGAAACGAAGGAAACCATCGTGCTCGCGCCTATGCCCCACAGCCCTGCAAGCGAAGCGGGATTGCTGCCTGGCGACATCATCCAAGCCATCGATGGAACTCTCATTTCAAGTGCTGATCGCCAACAACCGCTCGATTTGCTGCGTGGCGAAGAGGGAACCAGCGTTTCCGTCATCATCAAACGTGGCGATAAAATCCTAAACATCACTATCGTTCGCCGAGAAATTCAAGTCGATTCGATACACGGCGATTGGCTTTCAGTTGACGGAAAATGGGAGTATGTCCTTAAGGACTATCCTCAGATCGGCTACGTTCGCTTGTCAGAGTTTGGGGACCGCACGACGGAAGAGTTTATTGCCGATTTGAAACCGATCGCCGAAAAAATTGACGGGCTGATTATAGACTTGAGAAACAATGGCGGTGGGTTGCTCAAAAGTGCCGTCGATATATGTGACCAATTCCTGCCAGTCGGCAAACTGATTGTCGAAACTCGAGGCCGCAAAAAGCAAGTCGAGGAACAACATTATTCCACAGCGACGGAGCTGATGAGTCCCAGCGTGCCAATCGTCATCCTCATCGATCGGAATTCTGCAAGCGCCAGCGAGATTGTGGCGGCCTGTTTGCAAGACCACAATCGCGCGATCATCATCGGTGAACGCTCTTATGGGAAGGGCACAGTTCAAAACCTGATTACGTTGGAACCTAACGTCAGTGCAATCAAACTAACGACGGCCAGCTACTGGCGTCCAAGCGGCAAGAACATTGACCGAGAAAGTTCCGAGCAGAATGCAAACAAAGAATGGGGAGTGACACCCGACCCTGCCTTTGAAATTGAAATGTCAGAACGCGAGGTTTTTGAGAACTATCGGCGGCGTCACTTGAGAGATCTTCAAGGGATTCACGAAGCTAACGGCTATGTTTCAAAATCACTTGCGTTATCACAGCCAGTTGCGAATGAACAAAACACGACGGTAAGCGAACCCAAACCCGATGACGGCGAACCGGCCGAAAAATATCCTAGCCCTTTGTCCTATACGGATCGCCCCTTACAGCGAGCCATTGAAGTCCTTTTGTCGAAATAAATCTAACGCCGGGGTTGTGCTGCGGTCGGTACTCAAAAATTGTGCCCGAGGCCACACAACCCAAGGATCGTCGATTCGATTTGAAAAATGCTCAGAGGCTGCACTTGTGGGCTATGGATTTCGACTAGGGGCTTGAAACAATTCCTTTAGTCCTTCATTAACCCCTGGCAATATCTTGCGATGCGTTTGCGGGTTGTCTAGTGTTCCATCAACGCTAATCCACAGAATATTTTGACTGCTTGCCTCGTAGATTTCGGTTAGAACGGGGACGTAGAAGCTGTTCCGTCCGGCAACCGTGAAAAAATTCAAATCGATATTTCGTTCAAAATCGACTTGCCCGTTTCCGATCAAGCTGATGGGTTCACCTTGCAACTTAATTGTACTGATCGTCGCCTTTTTTCCACTGATTCCAAAATCGATATTGCAACTGTCGAATGCAGATTTGTCTTCATTGAAACGGCGCAGTTGTTTGAGGGTCGCCAACAACACAGGCAATTCATAGATTCGAGCGTTGTACATATTGACTCTGCCCTCTCCCGAAAAACTATCCATCGAGTCGCACTCGCCCGACAGTCGCAAGAGAACTTGTCCTGTGCCATCCACCGAATCCAGGGAAGGGGCAAGGGTAGCCGCAGCGCTTTTGAGTGAAGCCAAATCGAGGGTTGTCTGCAAATAAAACTTCTCGACTCGTTCCGTCCAAGATTTTGCATCAAGGTTCAATTGTCCACCAAACAACTTGCCAGTAAGTGATTTCTGATTCGCCTGCGAGCCCTCTGGTACAGCAAACAGTCCCACACCTACGTGCGTACTATCGATCCAGATCGGGCCTTCGATATTCGTCACCTGCATTCCCAAGACTTGGAGTGAATCCAGTTGGATTTGGCCTTCGCTAAAAGCGAATTCATCGTTACTGCGCCCGCGCAATTGGAGCATTCCATGAATATTCGAAAGCTCCAAACCTAACAGCATTCGAGCGTCGTCTGTGTCCAAACGCAAATCCCAATCAATCGAGGAGGTCGCAGCACGGGCGTTCGCTAGGGGACCTTCTGTACTTGCCGCAACACCCAATGTAATAAACGAAACAGGTGCAACTGCCGGTGACCCGATTTCGAGATTCGACGCCAAGACATCGGGGGCTTTTACTTCGCTGCCCATCGACAGCGAACCGGAGACATTGATGTTGCCATCAAATTTAATTCGTTCAACAGAGCTGCGAAGTTCTTTTGGCAATGCGGAGAGCAAATCGGCATCAACAGGTAGCGAGCCGCTCAAAATATTGACGAGGTGTATTTGCCAACCTTGGTTCGAATATTGTCCGATGCCGTTGCACGAAAGCCAGGATTTGCCGTGTCTTCCGCTCATTTCTTTGAGCGAGATCCGATTGTCGGCAACCTCAATCAAGCCTGCAATATTCCTGATTTCATACGGGAAAGCCGTTGAAGTGATTGCCAACTGATTTTCGTTCCCGTCAGGCGTTCGTCGTGCGTCCAGAACAATATCCACATCCAGATCCTTCGCGCCGGTCGGAAGGCTTAAATCAACGCGAGCCAATGGGATTTGCCCAGTTGGGCGAACCGAATCCCAAACGTCTTTGAAAACAGCCGGTAGCGCATATCGCAGTTGTTCATCCAGAACCACGCGACTCCCCAGGAACCGCAACGCAAGTCCATCGTCCAGCGACCAACTTCCATTGCAAACAATGGAACTTGAAAGGTTTTCACCAACGATCTGGTCAAACTTAATATTCTGGCCACGAACCTCGAACCGTCCGTTTACATTCCGTATTGGAAAATCAAAATGGTCGTGCCGCACGGAGCATTGTTTGAGTTCAACGTCGTAACTCAGTGCTGGCGTTTGCTCGGGACTGGTTCGTAGAAACCTGCCCGAAACACCAAACGTACCTCTGGGCTTGCAAGCTCGAATTTGGGCGAAGACCGTGGGGTAAACTCGGAGCGCCTCAAACAATTTGTCTTCGATGGTTAGCTCGTCACAACTAAATCGAATGTCGAAAGTCGAACTTGGACCAGGGTCTTGTATTTTCCCTAGCACGCTGACGACATGGCCGTTCTCAAGAGCTTGAACGTCGAAGCCACATTCACTTCCTTCCCAATAGCCCGTGCCAACGCAGTGTTCAAGCTGAAACGGAAAACGGTGGAACGACGTCGAAAGGTCTTGGATTTGAACGCGGCAACTTTTGACGTCCGCGTCATTCTTGCGACCATACCGAAATCCCAAACTAATCAATCCATTTGGGGCAAAATCTAAAATGAACTTTTTGCCGACCGGCGGCAACACCGATTGCAGTCGCTCGTCAATTCGAACATTGTTCAATCGCCCACTCACATCCCAATTATTCGGCGAGGACAATGCGTCTTGGAAGTAATCAATTTCGCAGTCGCCGTCACCCAACTGAGCGACAAAGCGCTGTACGCGAATTGAGTTGTACAGCAGCTCAACACGTCCTCTGCCATGTGTAATCGGAAACGAAAGATCACGGTGGCCGATACTCAAGTCTTCCACCGTTGCGCTCAACGAACATTGCTCTGGAGCAATCTGACCATCCCGAATTGCCCCTTGAAGCGAAACATCGACTCGACCACCTAAATGCGTGATCCCTTCCACTTGTTCGGTTGCGGAAACCAACTCAAGCAAGGAAAGCAAGGAATCGTCCAATCGGAAATCGTCAATTTGAGCTGCGACCGACCAGTCGCGGAGAGATTGTCGATTGAGCTTGACGAGCGCTTGGCGGAAATTCCCCGACTCGCAACGAATAGTTGTCAATGTTGAGTCAGGTGAACCCGTGCGGGATGGTAAACCCGATTGCACCTGAATGTTGCGAATAGTAACAGGGTAGGCGCTTTCGCCATCAGCGATTTGGCATACGGCATCGCGAATTCGAAATTCTGGCAGACGCATATTGTTTTGCGGTAGGGAACGTAGGAATTCGACCATCCGCTCGAGATCGTCAGACGAAGCTTGACTTGTATCGATCTTAAGCAAACTCCGATCAAAGGCGATTTGATCTACCCATTGGTCTTCGTTTCCACCGACTGACATTGGGTTCGCAAACCGAATATGAACTTGGTCAAGCGAGCAGGCAGGTCGATCGCGATCCGGTGCAATCAAACCCAATTTTGAAATTTCTATCTCCGTCGGCGAGATCAATCGAAACGAACCTACTGCAACACGCCACCCCGATGGCTGTAACATCTGATTGGTGTGCTCGACTCCCAAACGACCGAACTCATTCGCAATTCGATTGCGATAAATGTAGACAATGCCACCGAGCAAACACACGACGAGAAGCGTGTAGATGACATATTGTTTGAACTGACCAACTCCAGCGCGCATGCTGGCGGTCCATGTGGGTTCATTTTGGTAGGAAGAATGTTGCACGAATACTCAGTCAAATCCATTTTATGAGTCTCTTAAAATGGTAACATTTTAGGTGCAATTACCCTAGGCGAGTTTCAAGCCAGTCGTTCATCGAACGCAACTTTTTGACAAGGAACAGCTAGTGCAACCGCCCGTACTGCCGCAACCAGAGCCCGCGGTCCCGCAACCTGGACCGCAACCATGTGCTAGCTTTTCCGCAAATTGCCGAAAACGTATCTTTTTCCCGAACCGTTCTACCAACGATTCAATTAGCAAATTAAGTTGCACATCGACTTCGCCTAAAAAATAAAAGAACAAATTCTCTCCGTCATGCAATTGTTCAACGTCAATCAAAGGCGTTTTGATTCCGTGCATGTCGAGCAATTCCTGGCAGGCATCCAAGGCCTTGGTGCGATACCGCGAAAGGCGTTCGGAGAGCAGACGGTCATTGTCGGTAAAGGGACGCAGGATCGTGCCTTGCGGCACTTCATCGTCCAAAGATTCTAAGTCAGCGGAGTTCAAAACCTCAGCGGCCTCAACCCCCCGACTCGTTTGACAAACCACATTAGAGCCACGCGACCAATGCACGCCGGAGTGGTCCTCGAACAAGCCGATATGGTTTTGCAAGCCGAAACGAACGAAGTACTTGGGGCGCATATCGAATTATTTTTGAACGAAGGGGGGAGTCTCGAAATACCAAACGAATTGCTTTACAATTGTGACCTTTAACCCCTGTTTCGGCAATCGATAGGACTGCCGAATCTCATACTGAATTTTGCCCAAGAACATCAATGATCGCAAATCGTAACGAACCCAATTGGATCGAATTGGCAGACCGTGTCATTGCCGGCGAGTCCATCGACCGCGAAATGGCCAAGCGTTTCTTGGACGCGCCCGATACCGAAGTCTTGGCGATGCTGGCCGGGGCCTACCGCATTCGCTACGAATATTTTTCGAATACTGTTCAACTTTATTTTCTGATGAACGCCAAAAGTGGTCTTTGTCCTGAGGATTGCCATTACTGTTCTCAGTCAAAAGTCTCTGACGCCGCGATTCCCAAATACAATTTGCTGAATCGAGAAAAACTATTAGACGGGGCCCGCTTGGCTGCTGAGCGAAATTCCAAAACGTATTGTATCGTGATTTCAGCGCGTGGTCCCAACGAACGTGAATTGCGAGCTGTCGAGGAGATTGTTCCTGAAATAAAATCCAAATATGATTTAAAAATTTGTGCTTGTCTCGGACTTCTAGAGCAACGTCACGCCGATAGGCTCAAGGCGGCGGGGGTTGATCGCGTCAATCATAATCTGAACACCAGTGCCGACTACTATGCAAAAATCTGTACGACGCATACGTTTGATGATCGCAAACAGACCCTAAACGCCGTTCGCAATTCTGGCATGGAGATTTGTTCGGGTGGCATTATCGGAATGGGCGAAACTCCAAATGACGTGGTGGAAATGGCATTCGAATTGAGAGCGTTCGACGCTGAATCGATACCTTTGAATTTCTTGAATGCAATTGAGGGTACGCCATTGCAATGCAACGACGAACTTTCGCCACAGTATTGCTTGAAGGCATTGGCCATGTTTCGCTTCGTCAATCCTCGATCGGAAATCCGAATCGCCGGTGGGCGAGAATTGCATCTGCGTTCGCTGCAACCACTTGGTTTATACGCAGCTAACTCAATTTTCGTTGGCGATTACTTAACCACGAGTGGTCAACCGCCCGAACAAGATTATGAGATGATCAAGGACATGGGCTTCATCATCACTCGAAACGAAGAAACCGTCGCAACTTAACATGGTTGGACTCCAGCCGAGCAGCTTAAGTTCTAAAACAGGCTGCGTTGAACAATAAACACCACAGCTCCCGCAAGATAACCCAAGAACGCCCAAGGTGCGATTCGCCGCATGTACCAAACGAAATCGATGTGTTCGAGGCCCATCGCGGCCACTCCGGCGGCCGACCCAATGATTAGGCAACTTCCACCGGTCCCGGCACAATAGGCCAACAACATCCAGAAATCGTCGTTGATCGGCATCTCATACATTTCAATTCCCGCAGCGACTAGCGGCACGTTGTCGACCACAGCCGATACCAAGCCAATTGCCAACGCGACAATATCGCGATTGAACAGCGTCGCGTCGAGCCATTCGGCAGCCGAACGCAGCATGCCAGTCGCTCCCAACGCCCCCACAGCCAAAAGGATTCCAAGAAAGAATAGGATGCTTGACATGTCGACCTTACGCAAAACCGCCAAGACACCAGTGCTACTACGCGTCGCCTCATCCATCGTATGACTGACAAATTCGGAAACGACCCACAACACTCCGAGCGCAAGCATCATCCCCATGTAGGGTGGCAAGTGAGTCACCGCCTTGAAAACGGGAACACTCAACAGACCAAGCAAACCCAATATCAGAAAGAGCCACTGCTGCCATGGCTTAATCGATTTTTCAATTCCATTCTGTGCCTTTTGCTCGATGTCTTTTAGGTCGCCAGTCATCATCCGACTCATTCCAATCAGTGGTACTAGCAGACAAACCAAGCTACCCAAAAACAACTCGCTCATCACTTCCGTGGTACCGATTTTGTGTTTGATCCATAGCATCGTCGTCGTCACATCGCCAATAACGGTCCAGGCTCCGCCCGCATTCGCGGCGATGACCACCAGCCCCACAAAACGTAGGCGGTCGTCGCGATCAGAAACCAGTTTGCGTAACAAAGAAACCATCACGATCGTCGTGGTAAGGTTGTCCAGCACTGCAGATAGAAAAAACGTAAGCAAGCCAACTGTCCACAGCAGCGAGCTTTTTTTGCGAGTTCGAATCCTCTTTGTAATAAGAGCAAAGCCTTCGTGAGCATCAACTAACTCAACGATCGTCATCGCTCCCATGAGAAAGAACAAAATACTCGCAATCTCTCCGGTTAAGTGCAAATGTTGATTGTCGGCAACGAAGTGTTGTGAAACGTTTTCAATATGTTCCTCATGCGCTTCCGTCGAAAACCATTCGGGAATCGAACTTGGCGGCAACAATTGTTGAGCATTCGTGATGTACAGTGCCCAACACAAGGTGCCAATCATGAGCGCCGAAGCAGCTTTATTGATCTTAAGCTGATGCTCCAATGCAATTGCCAAATACCCAAGTACAAAAACAACTACGATGATGATTGCCATGGGAGCAAAACTGAACTTTCTTAAAAAGATGTCTCTTCGATCAAACCGAACTATTACGGGCACGCTCGCAAGCGGCCTAACCCACGCACGACCTGCCTATAGAAAATAGGCAAAAGAACTTGCCGCAGAGCCTTTGGGGCAGAGCATCAAACCGATTTCAATATCGGCAAAACGCGATCTCACCCACAAACATTCTGATTGCAACAAAAAATATGCTACCCATTTCTCGGAAAGTAGCCAGCTGCCATTCTGTACTCGGCAACCGCCTAGTTCTCTCCTTGGCAATAGCCTAGTTGTGGCGTTTATAGTGAGTTTTCCGCTTTCGTTCACACAAATCGCAGCCAAAACACACCAAATATTTGTCGTTCGAGTCTATATAGACCTAGGATTCATCGCGTATTTTTAAAAAATGGATCTTCAAAGAGCCTAGGGAGCCCTAGAGTGTTTGGGACGACAAATTCCAAAAAGCGACGAAAACGAGCTGGCGCCGCCGTAGTCGAATTGGCTATCACTCTGCCCGTTTTGTTGACTTTAATTCTCGGCTCGCTGGAAATGTGCAATTCCATTCGTTTGCGCAAGGACCTGACGTTAGCAGCTTACGAAGGCAGCATGATTTCCGTCTTGCCAAGCGCAACATCTGCCGATGTCACCGCCGCAATTGCTCAAGTACTCCACGACCGAGGCGTGAACAATTTTACGATTAGGATTTCGCCATCGGACTTCGAAAACACAACCGCTGGCACGTATATCGAAATTGAAGTCTCTGCTAAATACTCGGACAATTGCATTGCTTACCAAGGTCCATTTAGCTCGATAACGCTCACTGGTTCAAGCACATTTATGAAAGAAAACTAGTCAATAATTGCCGAATCATATTGATTAATTTGTAGCCTTTTATTTTATTTACCATAATTCGAACTTGCCATGACATTTTATCCAACTCAAACCAGATTTGCGCAGCGTCAAGGCGCGATCATGATTTTGATTGCATTCGCGATGGTTGCGATATTTATCGTTGCGGCCTGTGCAATCAATTTGGCTTATATGGATCTGTCGAATACTCAATTGCAGATCGCGACAGATGCTGCAGCACGGGCAGCAGTTCGCGAATACACGAATACAGGCAGTGAAACTGCCGCCAAAAACGCAGGCATCTCGATTGCAGCACAAAACGATGTGGCTGGCATCGGCTTACAACTTAAAAGCTCAGACTTTCAATTCGGGAATGCAAACCGCACTTCCATCAATTCGAAATACTTGTTTGGAGCTGGTCTAACGCCGAAGAATGCTGTTCGTGTATCGGGCAACCGTAATGCCTCTTCTCTCGGTGGTTCGATCCCACTATTCTTCGGATCCTTCATTGGACAAACACATTACTCCGCTTCCGAATTTGCAACGGCGACTCAAAGCGAATTGGATATTGTTTTTGTTTTGGACCGATCGGGTTCTATGGCTTTTCAACCTGCCGAAGAGTCCAACGGAAAGGTCACACCGGCCGCCGACCTAAACGGTAACGGTGTTTGGGACCCAGGCGAATGGAGTTTTGGTGATCCACCTCCTATTCCAGGAGACTCGCGTTGGGAAGGTGTCGTGAATGCGGTGAATATCTTTTTGACAGAGCTGGGAAAAACAAAATCGATTGAACGAATTTCGCTAGTATCATTTTCGAGTTCCGCAACTTTGGAGCTGGATTTTTCTGACAACTACGGAGCTGTGATGTCGAAACTGAATACCGTTTCGCCAAAGGGCACAACGGCAATCGGTGATGGTATTAATTTGGGTACGAGCGTGTTGCTAACGTCGCCAAATCACAGATCTTTCACTTCCAAGGTAATGATCGTGTTAACTGACGGCCAAAACAATACTGGCAGCGACCCAATCGTTGCTGCTCAAAACGCAGCCAACCAAGGCATCACCATTCACACGGTTAGTTTTACTTCTTTCGGTTCAACATGGACGATGGAACAAGTTGCTAATATCGGTGGCGGTAGGTTTGAGCAGGCGATTGACAACGCAACTCTGAAGGAGGTCTTTAAACACATCTTTCAGTCACTTCCGGTATTGCTCATCGAATAAGTTAAAAACGAAAGAAACGCTGATGACAAATCCTAGGAACTGCAGAGTTCAACGCCGAGGAGCTGTGACTGTGGAGATGGCGATCTGTCTACCAATCGTCTTCTTAGTCCTCTTTTTTTCACTCGAGGCCGCTCGTGCCTATTTCTTGCGGCAAGCGATAGACGATGCCTCCTATGCGGCTTGTCGAGCCGCCAAAGTTCCTGGGGCATCGCAAATGGATGCACAGTTTGTTTCACAAAAAATTTTAGACAGTATCGGTGCCATCGACTATTCGACTATTGTTTCACCAACCAATATTACTGACGCAACCGAATACGTCACTGTGACCATCTCGTTGCCCATGAATAAAAATATGGCGTTAACATCCGCCTTCTTTAAGAATAAGATTATCTCATCATCCTCCACATTGAAAACCGAACGCT
>JAHEAM010000508.1 GCA_024642765.1 Planctomycetaceae bacterium | reverse complement strand
ACCGAGGCAGTTGTTGCCAGACTTCCAGCGACACCTGCATCTGCTGCCCCAAGCTTCACGAGCAATGCCCCGAGCAGCAGTGGTTCGGTTTTCACGGCCTCGACGGCCGCTGCGAGCGAAAGCCCCTTGTGTCGCCGATTCTCGTATAGTTGTTCCGCACATGGCAGCGCCCATCGCGAATCACCCAACGCAATCGTTTCGATGTTCGCATGTAACGGCACGGAATCTTCGGGTCCAATAACCATCACGTGTGCCCAAGCGTTTTCAGCCAAGCGGTTCGCCGCGCGAAGCACACGTTCATCGTTGCCCTCTGGGAACACAACGCGGCGCAACTGTCGAGCGGCTCGCTCTTGCAAATTCTGCAATACGGTCATGAAGGTTTCTTTGTTTGCTTTGGTGGTTTCTGGGTGTTGTTCTGTTGCGCCACGTAGTCGCGCAGCCGCGTCAATTCCAATTCGTAACCGCCTGAGAGAATCGGGAATCGACACCAGGTTTTTGGGTCGAGACTCTCGTCATCAAGATGAAATGAAGGTGCGAATCGTTCTCGTTTCCACTGATTACGGCACCACAGTCGGAAGAACTTAGTGACCCACGCAACCAAAGTATCGTGCGACTGCTCGGGATAAATCACCTTCAAGTGCTGAAAGACTTCGATTGGCATCAACTTGTCGCGAATTGCGAAACGTTCGATTTTGTCGAGAGCCTCATAGGGCATTAGGTCACCTTCGTCTGTTTGCGCCGCGGACTGCGGGCGCAATTCAGCCGTCGGCGATTGTTGATTAACGTAGGTCAAGGCACCAATCGCTCCGAGACCAATCGGACCTTCCTTCTCCATCCACTTCAGCCAGCGCCGCAAGAAGGCCTTGTCGATCCCAGCGATTGGTGCAAGCCCACCACTCGTGTCACCATCCATGGTGGCGTATCCAACCGCCGCCTCGCTGCGATTGCTGGTCGCAAGCAACAAGGCGTTCTGCAAATTTGCAAGCATCCAAACTCCGGGAGAGCGAGACCGTGCTTGAACATTCTGCAAACTAATGTCGTCCGATTCCCAATTCAAATCACGTCCGATTGCCGTTTCGACTGTCTGAACATACCGTTGATTGATTTCGTCGACATCCCAATCGTAGTGCTGCGCTCCGATCGCGGTTGCGACGGCCTCGGCGGCGTTACGTGTCGTTGCTGAGCTATTGCGTGTGCTTTGATACACGGTTGTCAGTAGTTGCGATGTGAGCTCTTGTGCATTTCCAGCAGGCCCAATGTCGAAGCCGAGCAGCGAAGAAATCTCATTCTTGGATAATTCGCCCAAAGCCAATTTTGCCATCGACCAAACCAAAACGCTCACGGCAGCCGAGTCGACACCACCGCTGAGCGATACGACAAAGCCGCGAGCGCGGCTCTTCCGCAAGTAATCGAACAATGCCAGACTGACGGCTCGTGTGAATTCTTCGAATTTGACGTGTTCGCTTTCTTCCCATGGCGCAACGATGACTTGCGGTTCGGTCAACTCAACTTCGGGCCAATTGAATTCAGCACAAAACAAATCCGATTCATCACCATCCAAATCGGGTTCGAAACTGCCGGATCGGGCGCGTTGCATTCGGGTGGCTTCGATATCGACGGTCGCAGCCGTAAGGACAAACGGCTGAAATCTTAGCCGCGGACCACGCGCGACCAATTGGCCGGCCGAAGCGATCATCACATCGCCATCAAAAATCGCTCGGCCAGATTCGTTGCCGACAAGATTTGAATAAATGTAAGTCACATTAAATGCGCGACTGCCCTCCAAAACAAAACGATGACGGACGGCATGTTTCTTGAATGCAAAGTGACTTGCACTGGGATTCAAAATCAAATCGGCGCCGCGCGCCGCGAGGCTGGCCCCAGGCCGTAGCCCCACCCAAGCATCCTCACAAATCTCGAATCCAATCTTGATACCGCCAACATCAAAAAAAACGTCGCCGATCGGAACCGCTTGCTCGCCGATTCGGAGCATGCCGAAAACACCCGCGGGCCAAGCCTTGAACCAACGCGGTTCGTAATGGATTCCGTCGGCGGCAAGGTTCTGTTTGGCGACAAGCCCAATGATGCGTTCGTTGACGATCAAGCAGGCAGCATTGAACACTGCCCCCGCGTACAAAACTGGCAAGCCGACTGACACGACCATTTGCCGAGTATGAGGTAGCAGCCGAAACAACATTTCTTGGGCCGTTTCCAAGACGCCATTGGAATGAAACGCATCCTCGCATCCGTAACCCGTCAGACACAGCTCCGGCAAGCAAAGGACGCTGACGTTGTCGGCCCGCGCTGCCTCAATGGCACTTACGATGTTGGCAACATTGTTTTCCCAATCCAACGGTGTTTGGTTGAGCGCGGCTGCCGCGACACGTATCGGCTTCATGAAAGGCTTGTCCTAAAAGGGTTAATGGTTCGAAATGGGACATTTCGAGCGGCTTTTACTATCGTAGCCGACTGATGCGATTGCGTTAACAAGTCTATGCCCTGCACCGCAAAAAAGTTTAGGTATTCGTCGCGGCAATCAACGTCTATAATTGAACTCCTCGCTATTCGTTTTTTGCTCGACTACCACATGGACAAAAGGACTGGGCGTTGACAGATTCCAAAAATCAACCCATTCAATTTGAATGCCCCAATTGTTTGAATTCGATCACGGCGAATCGCGAACAAGTGGGTGTTCGCATTATTTGTCCGAATTGCAAGCGTTCCCTAGTTGTTCCCGACCAGCCAAAAGTTGGTCTGTTCGATGATCTGTTTGATGAAGACGACAATGCGTTGTTTGAGAAACCAGGGACGGCTGCCACTGCAGCGGAACCCGCTGGCTCGGAGGAGTTAAAGATCGAACTCCCGTTTGAATCGGAAACGGATGAATCGCCCATCATGTCGCCGGTCAAGCCGATTGATAATTCAAATTCCGACGATAACTTTTCGTTGGGCCTGGAGGACTTTGACGATATTGGCATTCCAACTTTGGACCCCTTCGAAATCGCCCAACTAGAATCTGCCCGCGATAAGGCTGAGGGGAAGTCCGCTGGCGCGAAAGATGGTATTCCA
>JAHEAM010000507.1 GCA_024642765.1 Planctomycetaceae bacterium | reverse complement strand
AGGTCGCTAAAGCCGATCCGTTTTTTGTAAGCCTTTATGCCGAAGACCAAGCAACCGGCGCCCCTAATGAACCGCGATTGAATGCACCAGGCTTATCCTCCCACCTGTGGAAAGGGAAGCTGACAACTGATTTGACACCGGGCGTGCACTTAATTGAAGTCTCCGCTACGGATTCCAATGGTCGCACACATGTTGCCCATCGAAGTGTGCGCGTCAGCGACAAAAAAGTTGTTGGTCATTAGTTTAGAATTGACAAATAGCGACTTCAACTACGTGATCAGCATTGCATCACCGTAGCTAAAAAAACGATATTTTTCTTCGATTGCAATTCGATAGGCGTTCTGCAAAAGTTCGTCTCCACCAAACGCTCGCACCAAAATCAACAATGTGCTGCGTGGCAAATGGAAGTTCGTTAGCAACCCGTCGATGATTTTAAAATCGAATCCCGGTCGAATGAAAAGATTTGTGTTACCCGTCCAAGGCGCAAGTGGTGTTTGCCTTGCTGCTGTTTCTAAAACTCTGGCGGAGGTTGTACCGACGGCTATTACACGGTTGCCGCGTGTTTGACACTGCACAATTTGTTCGTAAGCCTTTTCGTCCAAGCTTCCCCACTCCGAATGCATCACATGCTCATTCCAATTCTTGACCTTGATCGGTCGAAACGTTCCGACCCCAACGTGTAACGTAACACGAGTAATTGCGGCTCCCGAATCAATCAATTGATTGATGAGTGGCTTCGTCAAATGCAGGCCGGCAGTCGGTGCGGCAATTGATCCAGGTTTGCTCGCAAATACAGTTTGATAGTTGCGGACATCCTCAGTTTCCATATTGCCCTCACGAATGTAGTGGGGTAACGGCACCCTGCCAACTGTTTTGAGCAATTCATATGCGTCGCCGGGCGATTGAGGTCGCATGACCCAAGAGGCATCTTCCAGGCGAGACAAAACGACGAGTCGCAAGCGTTCGACACCTTCAGCATCTTGCAAGACAATCGTTTCGCCAATCTCAAGCCTGCCTCGTGTCTTGCCGAGTAGCTTCCAAGCACCTTGTTTGTCGACTTCCAGAAAAAGACCTTGCCAACGACCTCTCGTTCTTTCGCGGTAACCTACCAACTTCGCTGGGATGACACGCGAATCATTTAGCACCAACAGATCGCCTGTTGTCAGCAATTCCGGCAAGTCACGAATATGGTAATGAAAAATTCCGCCGGTCGAACGTTGCACCAACATCAGTCGAGCATCCTCACGACGAGTCAATGGATGCTGTGCTATCAATTCAGCAGGCAATTCGTAATCGTATGCGTCAACACTAGAATCCATCGGTCGTCAAATCCTTTGAAATGCATGGAAACACAAATCAACGGTTCGTGCTCTCAACAGAAGTTTTACACGATTTGGCAATAAAAAAAGCTCCGGACTCAATGAAGTCGGAGCTTTTATTGTTGTTAATTGGGCGTGCAGTTTAGAACAATCCGCCACCGCCACCGCCACCGATTCCGCCTCCAGCACCACCACCAGCACCACCACCAGCACCGCCTCCCTGGCCGCCTCCCTGGCCGCCTAGTCCTTGTGCGTTTGATGCGTTGCCTGTGATGTTAAATGTAAAGACGTCTTGAAGGCCCGTAAAGAATGGACTGACGCTTACAAACACATACAAACGGTCAGCAGTAGTTGCGTGATTGACGGTCATTGTGGTACCACTTGGAATGTTAGTGATCACTGGTTGGTAACCGACGACTCCGCGCTGTAGATTTGCGGCACGGTTGAAATTGGGATTGACCAACCCACTCTCAATTGTGGGATTGCTGCTGTCATCATAACGTGAACCGCCAACGTATCGCGAATCGTAATATTCGCTAATAGCCTTCGACGATCGGGCTCCTGCAATTTGCTGAGAAACGTATTGACGGCTTTGAATAAACGATTCTTCCGGTAGTGTGACAAGATTTTCAGTAGGGATTTTTTCCGTTCGACGACCTTGATCCAAGCTAAAAAGAACCAAAGTGCCCTTTTCCGTAACTGGTAATTGGCGCGATTCACTTGCATACTTGTCTGTACCGAAATGCTTATGAATTGTGACCGTCGCTTTATTACCAGCAACTTCACCCCAAACGCGGCGCACAAGCAGGCGGTAGTCACCTGTGAAACCCTTGGGAAGGACATAATACTCCTTAACCTCTTGGTTTTCCTTGCCAGGCATCGCGTAACTGTCACCCATCAGCACGCCACCGGCGGGTGTCTTGGGGTTCAACCGAGAGCAGATATACGCTCCTGGTTCGTCAACGCAAATATCCAAATCAGCGTCGCCAGTGTAGCCAACTTCGATAATAACATCCCGCTCCAATGCTCGATCCAACTCACGACGGTAAGTCAAAAGATCATCGTCACGCTCTTCCGTTTGCAACATACTTTGCAACGTTTTGGCCGCTAGAACCGCCTCTTTAACAACGGAACGCTGAGTCGGCCAAGCTTGTGAAAGAATGCCAACTGTCGACCAACGGATCCCGTCTTCGTCATTCGATCTGCGTGCGATTTTCAAGCCCAGAACGAAAGGCTCAACCAACCCAGGGCTATTTGCAGAAATGTCTTGCAACAACTTAATTGCTCGACGTTCCATACCACTTTTGCCCATGTAATCTGCGGCAATCATCGCGTCGGCAACACTGTCTGATAGGTCAACCGCCGACATCATCGCGCGTTCGATTTGTTGAATTGGGGCATTGTCGATTTGCATCGACAAAGCCAACGCTTCGTACATCCACGATTGCGATTGGTTGTGGCGAATTGCAGCCAAAATAAACTCGGTAACTTGGCTTGAATCATTCGCAGCCATCAGTTCTTTTGCTTTATTCTTGACGATTTCGGTGTCAACGATCTCTTTTGCGAAAAAATCGTTCCAATCCGTTGTTGGAGTCGCTAATTGGGGATTGGCAATTGCTTGAGGTTTGGCAACAGTTGCAGCGACAGGCGCATCTTGGACGCAGAACATGCCGCCGCCCATACCGCCGCCGCCCATACCGCCGCCACCCATGCCACCCATCATGCCGCCACCCATGCCGCCACCCATGCCACCCATCATGCCG
>JAHEAM010000071.1 GCA_024642765.1 Planctomycetaceae bacterium | reverse complement strand
TCGATTTGTTTCAAGAAGCGCAAGCCAAAGTTGAACGTCGACACTTCCGCGCGCGTAAAGTACTGATGTACAATGAGAAGAACCTAAATCGCACGCAACGGGAAATGGGATTCGATCCAATTCTGGATCACATCGATTGACATGTTTTGTCTCCGCAGACTCACTAACGTCGGAACGACCGTTGAATTTTGTAATCACCACGCATATTTTTTTGACACTACTAACCTAAAACACTTCCTATGTCACAAGGTAACGAACGATCCGCGACCGTCGAACAAGTCAAAAGCGAGGTTCGCCAAACCATCGAAGAACTGCGAACGCTCGCGCGTTCGGAAGTACCTTTCGACCAATTCTGCGAAACGCTCTTGAGTAAAGTCGTACCGCTTACAGGCGCACACGGCGGCGTGATTTGGCAATTTAAGGGTAATCAGGGCTTTCAACCAGTTTTCGGTCATGGTGCACGCCACAATGCAATTGGCGCCGACAATGAGCGGCATCAGCAAATGCTGACGGAGGTTGCCAAGTCGCAACAGCCGTTATGTGTCGCCAGCGAGTCGGTAACCGATTTGCCAGAGGCGGGCAACATGCTGTTGATTGCGGTGCCAATCGAGGACCGCCAGTCGCGAATCTGGGGCAGTCTGGAATTGCTGCAACGTGGCGATATTCCGGAAGAAACACAACAGGGATACGTGAAGTTCACGACTCAAATCGCAACTCTGTTTCCGCGCTGGCAAGAACAACATGACTTGCGCAATGCGTCCAGCACCCAAGATCAGTGGGCCGAGCGTGTGACCTTCATGCGCGAAGTTCACAAGTCCGTTGACCTCAATGACACAGCCTACGCTATCGCAAACGAAGTCCGACGTCTCCTACACGCGGACCGCGTGGCCGTGGCGATCGAATCCGGTGGCCAATACAAACTGAAGGCTGTAAGTAGTCAAGACCGTTTTGACAATCGAGCCAACGTCGTGAAGAAACTTGGGCATATTGTGACCTCGTCAATCAAGTCGTCAACTCCGTTGTGGTTAACTGGCGATACAACGAACTTGCCGCCCAAGTTGGCATCGCAAGTCAACGAGTATTTGGACGAATCACACAGCCGAACGTTTGCTGTTGTACCTTTAATCTTAGCACCGACCGTCAAAAAAAACGATGAACTCAAACGTCGCAAAGATCTGCCATCCAAAAAGATTGGCGGATTGGTTATTGAGTTTTTCGACCAAGAAGTTAACCAATCACAGATTGAACAAGATCTCACGCTAATCAATGACGAATCGACCAAAGCACTTGGAAACGCACTTGTTACCAGTGATGTTTTCATGTTGCCCTTATGGCGAGCGCTCGGGAAACTTCGGGACAATCTTTGGACTAACTATCGTGGGCGTACGATTGCGGGGCTAACGGCGTTTGGTTTAGTGATCGGACTGCTATGCTTTTATCCGGCGCAAATGAAACTCAAAGTTGATGGTGTTCTCCAGCCGCAGATTCGTAACACCCTGTTTTCTGAATTGGACGCGCGCGTTGAAACAGTGCATCACGATCACGGCGATGTGGTGAAGAAGGGGGATTTGTTGATCACTCTCAAATCGAAACAGCTGGAACAACGTCGAGTCGAAATTTATGGGCAAATCGATACGCTGGAAAAACAAATCGAGAATCTGCGCACGCAGTTATTGAAGCAAAAAGACCTTAAAGCTGACGATCGGGTCGTGATGGGGTCCAATGTCGATCAACTTTCGATTGAAAGAAACGGGCTGGTTGAGCTTTTGGGGTTGATTGACAAGCAAACAGAATCATTGCAGATATTTAGCCCGATCGATGGCGTTGTTGTGACTTGGGATGCCAAAGGTCGCTTGGAAGACTTGCCTGTGACGGCCAATCAACCGCTGATCAGTGTGGCGCGACTTGAGGGGCCGTGGCAAGTTGAATTGTTGATCCCGCAAAATAAAGTTGGCTATATTACCGAAGCCATGCTGGAGGGCAAGGAACCGCTTCCTGCCGATTTCCTATTGTCAACGAACCCAAATCTACGGCACAAAGGACGGTTGGTTTCCATTTCAAATCGCGCGGAAGTGAATCCTCAGGGGCTGACGGAATATCGAGCTGTCGTGGAAATCGATGGTGAAAGTGAATTGGGGCAACCAATGGCAGGTGCGGGTGTGACGTCGCGCATCAACTGCGGGCGACAACCGTTGGGATTTGTGTGGGGCTACCAGATTTACGACTTTCTCCGTACAAGAGTTTTCTTTTAGTTGAGTTCACCGTTGGCCATTGCATCATCTTCCGCACAAACGCCCGTCCGCCTAAAGATGCGAGGCGACTTGTCTGCAAATTTGCAGCAATATCAAGGCGTGGAATATTGGGTTTTGAAAGAGCCGTTGGGCCAAAAGTATTATCAGTTTCCTCCGCATGTTTATTTTCTGTTGAAACAACTCAACGGTTCTCGAACAGTGGAAGAGATTGTCGACAACTATCAGCGTGAATATGCACCCAAGCGTTTGGAACGCGACCAACTTCAGCAATTGTTACAGCGTTTTCATCGCGATGGACTGGTCATCAGCGACTTGCCAGGGCAGGGGCCCGAGCTTATGCAACGCGGTGCAAGAAACAAACGCATGGAATACTTTTCGAAGATCAGCAATGTTTTGGCAATTCGATTCCGCGGAGTTGACCCAGATCGATTGTTAGAACGCATGAATCCGTACACGAGCTGGTTATTTACGAAGACAGCTGGTGTGATCTTCATGAGCCTGGCGTTATTGGCGCTGATGTCAGTGCTGGCCAATTGGGCTGAATTTCAAGCTCGTTTGCCAGGATTCGACCAATTTTTTGATCTCAAGAAATGGTATCTCTTCGCTGGCGTTTTGTGTTTTACGAAAATCTGCCACGAATTTGGACACGGCCTGAGTTGTAAGAAATTCGGTGGTGAATGTCACGAAATCGGCTTTATGCTATTGGTCATGACGCCCTGTCTGTACTGCAATGTTTCCGATAGTTGGCGTTTGCCCAGCAAATGGCAACGCGCGACAATTGGTGCTGCAGGTATGTATGTCGAGATTGTTTTAGCAACCATCGCCACGTTTGTGTGGTGGTTCGTGCAACCTGGCATGATCCAAGAAATCTGTTTGCAAATCATGTTGGTGTCGAGCGTGAGCACCGTGCTCTTTAATGGCAACCCACTGCTACGCTTCGATGGTTATTACATCATGAGCGATTTGTTGGAAATTCCGAACTTACATCAGAAATCCAATACGGCGTTGAACACCTTGCTGGGTCGCCATTGGCTGGGTTTGGAAATGCCTGACGATCCACTGCTGCCTCGCAATCGAATGACCCTGTTTGCGTTGTTCACTGTGGCAGCGTTTTTGTATCGATTCTTTGTTTTGTTTTCGATTTTGATGTTTTTGACACGTTGGTTGGAACCGTATGGAATGGAGTCCGTGGGCCAAGGTCTTGCGTGGTTTTCGGTGTTGGGCATGGTCGGCTTTCCTGCCTATAAACTTTTTCGATTCATGTCTGTTCCAGGTCGGATGATGCAAATGAAACCAAAACGATTTTCGATAGTGACTGCGATTGTGGTTGTGGTAATTGGCGCCATTTTCTTTGTGCCGTTTCCGAGTAACTTGAGTTGTCGCGCGATTGTCGTTCCGAAACGATTGGAATCGGTCTACGCCAGCGAGGGCGGTGCAGTGAACGAATTGTTGGTGAAAGATGGCGATCGTGTGGAAAAAGGTCAGTTGCTGACCAAACTAGACAATTTGCAGTTGGAATATTCACTGGCAGAGAAAAAAAGTGAGCTTGCGAAGCTCGAATCCAAACGCGATGCAGCATTAAGAGTCGGCTTAATGAGCTTCAAGGGGGCAAAGTATTTGTCGGAATTGGCGACCATTAACGCCGAGGTTCAAAAGCTGCAACAGTTGGTGGACTTGATCGAAACGCAACGAGCAAGTCTAGAAATCATCAGCCCGTTCTCGGGTACTGTCGTGGCAACGCCGCTGCAGGGCGATTTCCCCGGCCAATGGGAAACCCCACTGGTGGACAAACAAAATATTCTGAGCGGGGGACAGAAGAACATTCAGTTAATGCGTGGGCAACGGCTATGTGAGGTGGCAGACCTCAGCCAATGGACGGTTGTGATTCTGTTGAACGAGCGTCAAGTCAAATTCACGTACGTAGGCCAGCCAACTCGCATTCGGTTGCATTCTTTGCCTGGCATGGTTCTGGAAACGAAGTTGGAAACAATTGGCGTGGCCGATCGCATTATTCAGCGATCTGCCCGCAATGAAACGCCCGATGCTTTACAGGCAAGGGTCCGCATCCCTGATTTGATTTCCGAACTCGTCGCGAAAGTTGATCAAGAAGATGTTCAGTATATCGCGATCGCGCCAATCGATCCCAAGGCGTTGGGACTGAGAATCGGCTTAGACGGACAGTGCCGCCTCCGAATGCCAAATCGAAGTCTCGCTCAACGTCTCTGGTGGTGGTTCAACGAGAACTTTGGGTCGTAGATTCGACTGAGCAAGGTTTCAAGGCCCCTTTTACTCGTATCGTCAAGCCGGTTTGCCGATGGGTGCTTTCGCTAACTGCGTCGATGGAGACGGGAGAATGTCGACAGTTTCTTGGTAATTGCTGGGGAAGAATCGCTGTAACGGCGGATGAGTAGTTTCACACGTTCATAAAGGCTTTTATTCAGCAAGAGGATATAGGGCTCGCCGAGCGGTGATTGCAGTTCAAGTTCTTCAAGTTGACGCTTGGCCTCCATCTCGAACCCAATTTGGTCGAAGACACACGCCATGCCAGCATTGCCAACAGCTTTATAGTATGCGTCATCGGCCAATGACAATTCGCGGAAGAAATTTTCAGCCTGGAGGATATCATTTTCGGAGCCAGCATCGAGTGCCATTTCACCGAGACGCTGAAGTGCCTCCCAGCGATAATATGTCGATTCTAAATCGTTTTGCTGAACCGGAAAATAATCCAGTACCGCTTTAAAATCGTCGGGTGTTCCTCCGAGTCGTGCTGCATAAATTTGAGCCTTGATGTCCGTTCGTTTTGGAATGCCGGATTCGATAGTTGTTGCCGCAAGCCGTGCAAACGGAGTTGGTACAGGCCGCATCCAGGCCAATGCGATTCCCGTTCCAGCGGAAGCCAAGATCAATAATAGAGTTGGTATTACAAACGAAGCGCTTGTCCAAAACGAACGAATGTTTCCTCGCAAAATGGTATGTAGTTGTCGCGTGGCGGCCATCGAAGCGTTGTCGGTGTCGGACGATTCATGTGCACTTGCCGCGATTTTTTCGGCCAGACTTACCCAATCGTCATCAACCTCGATCTTTATCTTACGCAATTCCTTTAGTAACTCGGGCGCGGATTGGACTCGCTCTTCAGGCAGCTTGGCCATCATTTTTTGTATGAGCTGACTGAGTTCGGCAGGGACATCGGGTCGTACCAATCGGAGATCGGGAGGGGGTGTATTCAAATGCTTCATAGCGACCGCAAGCGCCGTTTCACCGTCGAATGGTGGATCGCCGGCAAGCATGTGATAGGCCGTGATACCAAGCGAATAGATGTCTGTTCGACTGTCTATCTCGCGACCTTCGATTTGTTCGGGGCTCATGTACAACGGTGTGCCCATGGTGATCCCGATTTGAGTCAGGTTTAGTCGTGTTTTGTCGTTGACAGCGCGGGCGAGTCCAAAGTCCGTGACTTTGATTTCGCCACTGGCCGTGAGCATGATGTTTTCTGGTTTGATATCGCGATGGATCACGCCAGCTTCTTCGGCCTTTTGCAAAGCCAATCCAACCTGTCGCATGAAGTTGATTGCCATCACAACTTCGACGGCACCGAATCGCGTTAAGTATTGCTTGAGATTTTTGCCAGAAATGTACTCTTGGGCAATAAAGTGTTTTCCGCTGAGGTTTCCCACGTCGTAAATTTGCACGATGTTCGATTGGGAAAGCGCTGCGGCCGAACGAGCCTCATGCATGAAACGCGTGACGTGCGCGCCGTCGCTCACCAGCTCGGGGCGAAGAATTTTCAACGCGACTTTGCGGCGTAGGGATTTTTGTTCTGCCAAGTAAACGTGAGCCATGCCACCGCTGCCCAATCGGCGCAGCACCACGTAATCCCCCAGCTCTTGACCAGAAAGGTCTGCAGCGGGAGGCAAAATCGCAGATTGTTGAAACGGTGTGTCGGCCAAAGAATGTCGTTTTCGAACTAGATTGAGAAAATGCAATTATTGGGGTTCGCGAAACCCGAGGATAACAATCATTCGTCAAATGGGCTTCGTCCCCATTGTATCTACGCTGGGAATTACCAAAAGTTGTAATCGAAAACAAATTTTTTGCATAAGCCGCTTTGCTGTTCCCTGATTTAATGAATTTGTGCAGAATCGGATGGGTACAATGAGGAAAAAGCGACAAACCGGGGGCATCGCCGTCGATGGCATACCAAAATAGGCTAGTTGCTAGATTTGTGATTCGAAATACTAATTGAATCGAGGACAGTCATGCATCGTTGGTTAATCGTGCTGGCAATCGTAGCTCTCCCGCATGGATATACGTTAGCGCAGTCGCGTGCCGTGACGCTCGAAATCGTTGTCGGTGCAAACGATGAAATCGGAATCGAACAGAAGATTCTGGAAAAACTGGAATCCATTGGTGCGGATAATTTGAAAATTTCAAGAGGCAATACAAGTACGGCCGTTGGGATTGAGGAACTGCAAGGGACAGGGGTAATTTCGGTAAAGGTCACCGGCGTCTATCAAAATCGGAATCTGATTTTGCCCGGTGGAAAATTTGCGTTAGCGGACGCTTCGGGAATCTCAGCGCATTTGCAGAAAATCCGTGATGACGGGGCACAGACGGCTCTGGCTGACAAGCTGGCGTTTGGTATGACGTCCGAACAATTGGTTGCGCTGAACGAAACGTTGAGTGTTCCGTTGACGAATTCCACATCGGAATGGTCGGTCGCCAATCTAATAGCCGTTGCCGAAAAAAAAACTTCCAACAGGTTTTTGATTAGCAAAGACGTTGCGGCTATCGTGGAACAGGCGGGCGTTATTTCCGATGAATTGAAAGGCGTCAGTACAGGAACGGCTTTGGCGATCACGTTGCGACCCCATGGTTTGGTTCTCATGCCGCGTCGTTTGCAGGGGCAGGCGATCGAAATACAAATCGTGAAGGCTGCGGACGCAAAAGAATTTTGGCCCATCGGTTGGCCGAACGAAGGATTGCTGAAAGAGGTGGCACCCTCGCTGCTCGAACGACTCGACGTTGAGATTCGCGATTTCAAGCTTGGTGACACACTAAAGGCGTTGCAAATGCGAGTGAATATACCGATCTATGTCGACCGCAATAGTTTGGCTGAAAAAGAAATTGAGTTAAATGAAGTGTTGGTCACGTACGTAAAGAAACGAGCCGAATACTTGGCGATCTTCAAGAAAATTGTTTCGCAATCTCGACCAGCACTGATGATCGAGTTGCGAGTGGACGAAGCCGGGAAACCGTTCTTATGGCTGTTTTGATGACGCTTAGGCGCCTTGATGGCGCTGCGGGTAACCAGGCGAGCACAATCATCTTGTGATGATCTTCATATTTACTTTCGAGCCGGGCATTAGTTGCCAATAGCCTTGGCCGTCTTGTTTGTTATCGACTTCGGCCCAAACGTCATACATGTCTTCCTGGCCGCCTTGCTCCAAATTCGTGAAAACAATCTTGCCCGAGAAATCGATAGGGCCTGGTTGGCCGGCAACATTTGCAGTGACGACTACATCACGTCCCATGATTTCAGACGGATTGTACTTCAGGCCATTTATCGTGCCGACAACACGTAATTTATCCATTTGAATCACGCGGAAGACAGGGTCGCCGGCATTGACCCATTCACCTTCCTGATGTTTGATTTCGACAACGTTTCCCGTGATAGGTGATTTGAGCATGTGTCGATCAACGAGATCTTGGATGGCGTTGATTTTGACTAATTCAATTTTGGCTTCGATCGCCAATTGTTTAACTTCGTTTTCTGCGCGTCGCAGTTCAGCGTTAGCAACTTCAACTTGAGCCTTGGCCGTTTCGTACTCCGACTCCGACCTAGACCCTGAAGGCAATAGGCGGCTCGTTTTTTCAAATTCAATTCTGTGTAGACGAGCCTTGGACGAGGCCGCACTAATGCTGGAATTATCGTTGGCTTTATCATCAGCGAGTTGATAGTTAAGTTGAGCTTCTTCGAGCGCCCGCTGGGCTTTATCGTTTCGAATCTTGGCGAGGACGAATTCGGCTTCGACCATTTGTCCCTCTCGTGCGTTGATGCTGGAGAGTGGACCGGTTTCCAAGGCTGGCACTTCAATGTCGCCAATAAGTTTTACAACCGCTTCGAGTGAAATCGTATTGGGATCCTGTGATTGAAATGCTGCCGAGTCGCTCGCGGGGGTATTGGCGTTCAACAAAGATTCAAACTTGGATGGTGAATCCTGACCGACGGCCAACGAACAGAAAAACAACGGTGCTAAGCAAGCAATCGAATACAATAATTTTGGCGTTTTACGCATAACCTAATCACAATTTTGTTCGGGCAATTGAACGGTTGGATCAAAACCATAGAAGAAACATCGGAGACCTTCGTCTTGTATCGACCTATTGTCCATCCGCGTTTATCGATTTGATCACATTCAAACCCATGATGGTTGAATTTTGGATAGGTTGCTAGCGAATTATTGATTTGATGGCAGAAAAAACTGATGGACAGTACTGGCCCACCGACCATAATTGGGGTGACGTGGGCCTCCTAGCCCGTCTGAAAAAGCTGAATTCGACGGGGCGGCACAAGTTTCCGTCTCTCGACACTTCAATCTTGCGAAAAGCACTAGAACCAATAGAGGTAACTGGATTTCAACGTTTCGTAGAGTTCATGGAACAAGACGAAGCCGACGCTGCGTGTGCCGCAATTGACTTTGGTCGTTACACGGGTGCCTGATCGCAACAGCGACTCGGGGACCTGGGAGTTGTCAAATTCCACGAGCATGCGGCATGTGTTTCCATTGTCGTCATAGACATCGAGAGTTGAATCAACTTGCAAAATTCGTCCGGAGAATTGCTGGCTGGGGTTGGAGGCCAAGGCGAATGTGACTGACAACGGTTCTTTGGTTTTGTTTTGCGCAGCCAGGAGATGACCCATCCTGCGTTCGGGCACAAGGACTTCCAATTGCCATTTGGTATCGGGCGCAACTAGTGTCATTAGGTTCTGCCCCGGTTCGACAGGACGACCGAGTAAGTTGCGGCGCAATTGCCAATTGGCAACATGCCCTGCGATCGGGCTGCGTATGGTGAGTTGTTCGGCCTCCAGAGTTTTAATCTGTAATTCGCTTTGGAGCGATTCGATATTCTCCTCAGCCTTTGCCATTTCGGAGACGACGTTGATCTTTTCCAGTCGATCAAGATTTTCAGTTTGCAGTCGAAAAAGTTTGTCTTTTTGTTCTTGGTTCTGTTTTAGTTCGCCAACGATTCTTTCGATCTGCACGGATAGTTCATTGTCTTCGAGTTGTGCCAAAACCGCACCGGCAGGAACGATTTCGTCAGGATCGGTCGGTTCATAAACATCAATCAAGCGACCTTTTGGCGAATAGATTTCCCGTTGAGTTTCGGCAATCAGTTCGCCAGTGCCGCCGATTTCGAAAGGGTAGGGGACAACACAAAGTCCAAAGACAACAGCAGCAATTGCCGTGATCAACGTAACTGTTTTGGGAAACCGAGCACCAGTGAACGGAGCACTTAGCCAACCGAGTTGTTTCCAAAGAGGCATCAGAAAGATGCTGTTGTGTTCAACGGCGTTCGAAAGCGCAGTCTCTGCGTGTTCGGCAATGATCTGTGCCCGTCGTTCCAGCATCGATTGTTTGTTGATATCTGCAATTTGTTCGATGATGATCGCGCCCAGTGGTTCGGGACGCGGTTTGCTTGTGGACTCGGAGTTTTTTCGATACAAGGGGATCACGGCCAACAGTTTGGCATGCGACTTATCAATGTAAGCATGCAATTGTGTTTCGATTTGCGGAGCCAGTTTGGAATCGTCACCGGTATACCACAAGGGTTCCCCTGTTCTCACGACGGTGCCCGCTAGTTGTGCAAGGCGTTTGATTTGATCGGCACGACGTTCGATTGTGTCCAGACCGCTCACGGCAGCAATTCGGTATCGCGGGCCGATTCGCGTCGCAACACTGATCCGATCGCAACCAACAATTCTGCGTCCGTCGTTGGCGATGACAAACGCCGTTTGGTCGGTGTCGAGGCTGCCATGAACGGAACGCGAAAATTGATCGATATCACGCCAAAGTTCTTGTTGCATTTGGAAGGAACGCAGTCGACGAGTTTTGAGAAAGTTGCTGGCAATTTCACTCATCTGCGCTAGGAATCGCAAATATCCGCGTTGAGTTGCAGGGCCGCCTCCGGAGCGTTGGAAAATTTCAATCAGTCCGATCGTTTCGCTATCTACAGAAAGGGGTGAAAGGATTAACAAGAATTCTGTTGGATTTCCCGCTTGGTCTGGTTCGTCGGCGCCGGAGTTTGGCGCGATGACTGTGGGTTCGGGACTGTCCAGGAATTGTTTTAGCAGGAGACTATGTTGAAGTTGCGCGGTCGAATCGTTGACAAGATTTGTTCGTTTTAAATTGATTTGGTAGAGCAGTTTCAGTGCCTGTTCGTTGGATGGTCGAGTCCAAATCACACCACCGACACTGGCCAAAGCGCTCGTCGTTCGGGTCAGGAAGCCTTGGTAAAAGTCTTCTTCGGAACAATCTGATTTGGCAAGGTCCGCAATTTCTTGAACGAGCGCACGGATCTGGTTTTTGGTCTGATCGACCAATTCGGAATCGATCGGGGAGTCCGTTTCCTTTCGCGAGTTACGATGAAGTGGCACTTCATCCATGCGAAATTGTGTCGAGTTGTTGGAGGCGGTTGGGTCAATACTCATCGCAGTTTGCCCTACTATGACAGTAATTCAGTTCTCAAGTACTGATCCAAAGAGGGTAAACCTGATTCGGGACCGGCACGACGTTGAAAAATAATTGAAACGGCAAGATTCGAAGGAACGGGCGCGCAAAACGGTTTTGCACGCTGAGATCACATGAATTACTTGCGATAGTTGGCGGACTTTCGCGGAATTTGATGAATTTGGCAACGCCGATTGTTTGGCCGGTTGGTGATAATCTGATTTTTCGATAGCATGGTTCGCTTGGATCATTTTACGTTTGGCCTGCCAATGCTTCCAAATTCGTGAAACGGTTTCCGACTGCGGCCGGGCGTCATACTGTGCAGCCAACGATAAAAAAAATGTTAGCGGATACGCCCAAATGAACTTTGAAGAGAGGGAAAATGCGAGTCATCATTTTGACTAATGCCGACTCTGCTAGCGGGCGGGCGGCGGATTTTATCGAAAACTTGGTGGTCAATAAGCCGAATTGCGTATTGGGGCTTGCGACCGGTTCGTCGCCGTTGGCGACCTATGGCGAGTTGGTGCGTCGTCACAGGGACAGTGGTTTGGAC
>JAHEAM010000506.1 GCA_024642765.1 Planctomycetaceae bacterium | reverse complement strand
ACCGGCGGAGGTTTTGGCCGGGCAATCCATTCCAGGAAATAATTGGCACACGTCATCGCCCAATTCACAAAACCGGCGAAGCATTTATGTCCACGTGAAGCGAAGTTTGAAGGTGCCGATACTTACAAACTACGATGCACCCGATGCGGATTTCACCTGTCCCATTCGTTTTGTAACAACGCAACCAACACAGGCGTTGAACATGATCAATAGCGATTTCATACAAGAACAAGGACAAGCATTTGCAGGGACATTAGCCATTGATGAATCAACAACATTGAACGAAATCGTTTCTCAGATTTTGACTCGAGTGATGCAACGCGAGGCGACGGCAGCCGAGATTGAGGCTGGTGTGGAAACAATTGATGCCTGGATGGCGCAAGACTCCCTCTCGCGTACTGACGCGATTCAGAATTTTTGTGTTTTGGCGCTCAATCTGAATGAGTTTGTTTATTTGGATTGATAATTCAGCAGTTCGCTAGCGGGCTGACTTTTTTGGGATGAAATACGATGAACCAACATACGACCGGCGGCGGTAATTTTTGCGGGCGAACGCGACGCGAGTTTATTTGGCAATCGGGGGCTGGTTTTGGCGGTTGCGCGCTGGCTGGCCTGTTTGGCAATTCGTTATTTCAAGACCCGGTAAAGAGTGGGGCAGGGCAACAAGACGAAATCGCTTGGCGTAATCCGCTTGCCGCAAAAGCACCCCATTTTCCTGCGCGTGCCAAGTCCGTGATTTTCTTGTTCATGTATGGTGGCCCCAGTCATATCGATACGTTTGACTACAAACCAACGATGTACGGCATGGATAACAAAACGATCGCGGTCAAAACCTTCGGCCGTGGTGGACACAAAAATGAAGGCCGGATTGTCGAGCCCAAATGGAAGTTCAAACAATACGGCGAATGTGGGAAGTGGGTTTCTGATTTGTTTCCACACGTCGGCGAGTGTGTGGACGATATCGCGTTCGTGCATAGCATGACGGCTGATTCGCCCATTCACGGGTCAGCCATGTTGCAGATGAATTCAGGGAAGATTCAAAGTGGGGCGCCATGTTTGGGCTCGTGGGTCAACTATGGTCTCGGTAGCGAAAACGAAAACCTGCCGGGCTTTGTCGTGATGCTTGACAACAAGGGCGGACCGATTAGCGGGGCGAAGAACTGGAGTAGCGGCTACATGCCAGCGACGTATCAGGGATGTGTCGTTCGTTCGAAAGGCACTGCTATTCTCGATTTGAATCGTCATGCATCGATGACCGATGGCGTTCAACGCCGCTTGCTCGATTCGCTGCGGGATTACAACGAAATACATCACGCCAATCACCCTGGTAATTCAGAGTTGGCAGCGCGGATTGCAAGTTACGAATTGGCTTACAAAATGCAAAGCACGGCTCCTGAGGCTGTTGATCTTAATGACGAAACCGAAGCCACGCAGAAAATGTACGGTCTCGATAATCCTCAAACCGAGTACTTTGGGCGGCAATGTATTATGGCCCGTCGTTTGGTGGAACGAGGCGTGCGGTTCATTCAGGTTTATTCTGGTGGCGCGCACAACGATGATAACTGGGACGCACATGGTAACTTGGTTTCGAATCATACGACACATGCAGGTGAAACGGATAAACCCATCGCGGCGTTGATTAACGATTTGAAGCAACGCGGATTGCTGGATGAAACTCTGATCGTGTGGGGCGGCGAATTTGGACGCCAACCGATAGCCGAGTATAAAGACGGCACGGGTCGCGATCACAACGCCTATGGTTTCACAATGTGGTTGGCCGGTGGTGGTATCAAGGGCGGTATCAGCTATGGTCAGACCGATGAACTCGGCGCTGCCGCAACTGAAAACAAACTACACGTTAAGCGAATTCATGCCACCATTCTCAATCAAATGGGTCTTGATCCCAACAAGCTCTCGTATTTTTACGGCGGCCTAGACCAGAAATTGGTCGGTGTCGAAGAAGTCGCGCCCGTCACGGAGCTCATTGCCTGAGCATCGCATGACCCTGTGGCGGAAAAACATCATACGTTTCGATTTCCGTGACGTAGACGATTCCGATGATGCGAATCCGAAACACGTCATTTCGTTTTCGATAGCGAACGCCCGTTTTTGGGCCCAAACCCTACTAAGATTGGACTTGGCACGTTGCCTGCGATTGTGAGTTGATAGCAAAAAAGTCCTTTCAGCAATCGCAGGAGAACCAAATCATGTTGACTTACGAAAAATTAAAAACTGAAGAGTACCTCGCCGAAACATTGAAGAACGAAAACCAAATTCAGAGGCGAACCGCAGCACAGGCTGAAATCCGACGAATCGCGACCTATATGCTTGCGATGGGAATGATGATGACTGGAGTTCTGCTTTATTTATCTGCCGATTCATGGTTGCCAGTCGTTCGAGAAACCCTTTCGTCATGGGGCTGGGGCCGTTTTTCATTCCTGCCTTGGTAATGCCATGAATCCTTCGTTTCAGCCGCTTTTGCATTGAAGTGTGATCTTCTTCCGGATTTCCAGAAGTCAAAAAATTCTCTTTTTTCGTTTGCTGGATTTGCCCCCCATTCCACATTTGCAAAGTAAAATACCTTGTCGATTTTGAATTTACCAAACGCATTTCCTTGGATTGGGACCCTAATGAGAAACCAATTGCCGCTCCGTAGTTTTGTCGTCATGTTGTTCATGGCCGTCACGTCGGTCAGTTCGTTGCTTGGACAAGACGCGAGTACAAAAGGGCCGTCTTACGTAGTTGACCTGTCGCAGGCCATCACCCATTACGTCACCGTGACGTTGACTGCCGAGTCTGTTGGCGAAGAAACTCAATTGATGTTGCCAACATGGACTCCAGGTTCCTATCTCGTCCGCGAATACGCTCGCCATATCGATCACATCACGGCGAAAGACTCGCGTGGGAAGTCGATTCCGATTGAGAAAACTTCAAAAAACCGATGGTCGGTGAAAACAGGCGACTCCAAAAAGTTCACGGTCACATATCGTTTGTTTTGTAACGAAGTATCGGTTCGCACAAACTCAGTCGACTTCAATCGCGCAATCTTGGTCGGTGCCGCAACATTTTTGACAATCCCCGAGCAGATGGA
>JAHEAM010000070.1 GCA_024642765.1 Planctomycetaceae bacterium | reverse complement strand
GATTTTTTAGCTTCCTCAACACTGCCGAGATAGACAATGCAGAGGCCAAGGCGCGGTTCGGTCGATTGGGCGAGGCCTGCGAACGGCTGAAGAAGCGATTCCCCGAACTCTCAATTCGCACAGGAACGAAAGCAACATTAGAAACGATGCTCCGCGACATCAACCGGATCGGGAATAAGGTTCGCAGCCTGGGCTGGGGGTTTGTTCCGCTGACGGATGAGGAGCTCGATTTCAACGTATCGCAGCTCAAACGGATCTTGGATCCGCAAACGGTTATCGGAGCCTACATAGATGGTAAACTCGTGGGCTATAACGTCTCAATACCCAACGTGAATTGGGCAATACAAAAATGCTGGGGCCGCTCGGATTGGATTCGTTTGCCGCAGTTGTTGTTTTGGATGCGGCGGATTCCGGAAGTGCGATTGATCGCTCTAGGTGTTGACCCTGACGTGAGAGCCAAAGGCATCTCGGCGCTTGTCACCAAAACAATGACCGACCGCTGGGATCGCTACAGCCGTTGGGAATTCGGCTGGATCGCGGAAGAAAACATGGCCTCAATGGCCGCCCTCGATCGAGCATTACCGCTTCACCAATACAAGACGTATCAACTGTATCAAATGCCTGTATGAGTCTAAAGAAAAAGGTTGCTTTAGCAAAAAGTTGAACTGATGGCGTACGATCGTACGCCATCAGTTCAACGATTATTGTAAAATAAGTTTCAGAATGAAGCTAGTATTTTGCCGAAAACTAAGAATTGGGTTTGGTCCCCAAAGCACGGACACTCCGGGCCTGTTCGTTTCTAAGCACCAAAGTCGGGCAAGAGTGCCCGACCTTCCCAACCATCAAACTGTAACAAAGCATCAGTCTTTACTTGCGAAACTTCGGCTTGAAACTTCGCTTTGGTTTGCCAGTTTTTTTGTCAGATGCCGAAAAACGTTTCTTGAACGGCCGACGGCGCATTCCTGCAGCGTCTTCGACGCGATCTTCCCAAGGTCGAATTTGAAGTTGTTTGCCAGCAACCCATGTGTTTTGTAAGGCACTACAGATTTCATCTGGCATTCCGGCCGGCAAATCAATCGTGCTGAATGCATCATGAATTTTGATCGGTCCAATTTCACCGCCATCAATGCCTGCCTCGTTGGCAACTGCTCCTACGATATTACCTGGACGGACGCCGTCAGCGCGACCCACTTCGATTCGAAATCGTTCCATACCTGCAGCTGGAGGACTGTGCAAGTTAAACGACTTGGCTGGCTTACCCTTGCGGTTATTGTCGAAGCCATCGCCGTCGGAGAATCGCGCGCGAGGCTTTCGATCGCTACCGCGTTCGCCGCCACGGTCACCACCGCGTTCGCGTCGGTTGGATTCGGTTTGCGATGATTCTTCGCCACGAAACGACTGTTTTGTGATGTAGAACTCTCGATCGCCTTGGACCATTCGCGCTAGCGCGGCTGCGATTTGCGTCATCGACAATTCGCCTTGGCTGGCCAAACGTTCGACTAGTTCTTGGAAAAAGGTCAGATCATCTTGGGCGACAGAGCTCAAGATTTTCTCGTCGAATCGTCGGACGCGCGCGGCGTTGACATCTTTGTAAGACGGAGCAGGAATCACTTCGATTTCCGATCGTGTTACCTTCTCAATCAATTTCAATTTGTGGCGTTGTCGCTTTGGCAAGAAGATCAACGCTTCGCCTTTGCGGCCTGCGCGGCCCGTTCGTCCGATTCGATGCACATAGCTTTCGCCATCATGCGGCAAGTCATAGTTAATGACGTGGCTAATTCGCGAAACGTCCAACCCC
The DNA here is from genome assembly GCA_024642765.1 of Planctomycetaceae bacterium. Taxonomy (GTDB): domain Bacteria; phylum Planctomycetota; class Planctomycetia; order Pirellulales; family Pirellulaceae; genus BJ22. Next base: position 9,789 of record JAHEAM010000070.1, on the reverse strand, counting down.
CGAGCAGCAACATCGGTCGCGACCAAAATATCGAGGCGACCGTTTTTGAGTTGCTCGATCGTACGTTCACGTTGTCGCTGTGGCATATCGCCATTGAGCGCGACAGCCTTGTAACCGTTTTTCAGCAAACTCTCGGCGACTTGAACTGTCGCTTCGCGAGTTTTCATGAACACAATCACGCCATCAATCGTTTCTGATTCTAGAACACGCGTGAGCACATCGAGTCGATCGCGCGGCTCGACCAAAATGGCTCTCTGCCGGATCAGCTCGGCGGTCATCGTTTTCTTTTTGATCGTAACTTTCGCAGGCTTGTTCAAATATTTGGCTGCAATGTCGCGGATTGGCTCGGGCAATGTTGCCGAGAACAACGCGATGCGACGATCGTCTGGCGCATGAGTGAGAACGAATTGTACGTCTTCCAGGAAACCCATATTGAGCATCTCATCAGCTTCGTCGAGGACGAGCGTTTTGATTTTGCTCAAATCAAGCGTTCCTCGGTTGACGTGATCGATCACTCGGCCAGGCGTTCCCACAACGACTTGAACTCCGCGTTTCAAGGCACGGAATTGGACCTCATAATCTTGTCCGCCGTAGATGGCAAGCGCCGAAAAACGACTGAGGTTCTTGCCATATGTCTCAAACGCCTTCGTAACCTGTATCGCCAATTCGCGAGTCGGTGTCAGCACGAGTACCTGAGGCTGTTTTGCGCTTTTGTCGAGTTGCGATAGGATCGGCAATGCGAAAGCTGCAGTCTTGCCAGTTCCCGTTTGCGATTGAGCAAGAATATCACGGCCCGCCAACATGTGCGGAATGATTTCGGCTTGGATCGCAGTTGGTTGTGTGTAGCCGCTAGAGACAACGGCTTCTACGACCTCAGGCAGTAGGCAAAGGTTCTCGAATCCATTGATAATCGGCGCGTCGTGCGCGACGATTTTTTCGTCGGTATCAAGTTCGGATTCGCAATTGAGTTCCGCCAGAACCGAAAGTTCTGGTTCGGTCAGAACAACGTCTTGAGGCGAGTCGATAACGACAGCACTTAATTCGATGCCACTCGTTTCAATCTCGCTCGCAATGTCTGCAGGTGTCGTGGAATTTGTCGGGACGTCCGACAGGGGTAAATTTGTAGTCATCTGTCAAAATCTTCCAATAGAAAAAGGGCAAGACTGCTTTAACACAGACTTGTCGCGCAAACATCAAGAGCCGAAACCGCAATTGGCTGAACGCACGGATAAAACTAGAGCGTCTAGGGCTAGAGAATCAGAGCCACCAGCTCTGTACAACTCTCGCTCGTGCATACGTGCAACGATTTTCCGCAAACGCCTACAATACTTTCACCTAATCGCTATAGATCAGGCCGTCCGACCACTTCTGGACCGGACAAGTTGCGACGTTGCTTCGTTCACGCTTGATGAATGACATCAAAGGTCATCGGCGTGTTCGTGCCGAAATACGTCATCACCAAAATCGTTAGGCGATCGACGCGACCACTCCTTCGTTGATTGAAATCGAAGGACATTAAGAAGACTTGTCGCAAAGAATCAGCTTTCAGTAGCTAATCCAAGCGAGCTATGTTAATCGATCCCAAAAGCGTCCGAAAGAGCAAATTTCGAAATTTGTGGAAAAAGTAGTGGCGCGTCAATCAAAGGGCATTCCGGCCTGCGTCAAACCAGGTGAGCCAAAGCCGTAATCCCATAATTAACGCGTTCGTATCGCGAACCATCTTCACCTAAGAAACCAATTATGGGACTCGATGCAACCAACCATGTTTCCGGCTGGTCGAGTATTTCAGTTCATCAGCACTTCGACCGGAGGTCTCACGACTTTCGGCTCATTTGGTCCTTTGTCGCTCGATAAGCAGGAGCGCGACGCAGGTAGGAGCGTGTGTGATTTGGCCACTTTGGATTTTTTGGATAGCTGCGGCCAGCGGCAGACGCACTAAGTCAATTTGTTCCGTTCCCTCTGGTTTAGTCGCAACGTGCGAGAGACTTGTCGCTAAAAAAAGTTGGGTTGGCGAAGCGATAATTGTAGTGAAAGGGTCGACAGTAGCCAAAGACTCGAATTTTTGGGCGACCAGTCCCAACTCTTCGGCCAACTCACGCTCGGCCGTCAACAGAGCCTCCTCGCCTGGTTCAATCCCGCCGCTGACACCTTCGAGCGATACGCGCCCCACGGCATAATGAAACTCTGATGTCAAATAAACTTGCCCTTCGTCGTCCATGGGAATCACGCAAACTCCTGGTTTCATACTCACAACGACATGTTGCCCCGGCCGACCGTCAGGACGAGTTACCTCGTCACGCCAAACCTTAATGAACGGATCGTTGTAGACATCATGCGTGCTGTGAATTCTCCAAGGACCGTGGTCTCGAATTGTATTCGCTGGCTGCGAATCTCTGTTCATCTTTTGTTCAATCGTCATTGTTCACCAAGGCTTTTTAATCGATTCAACATAGTTCCCGCTGCGTAATATTCTAGCCTGGACGCGAGTTCATCAATTCGGACAATGTGCGGCCGGAGAGATACTCCCTAACGAGATACGGCTGCTCGCTGTCAGTGCGAAACTCGAATAATTGTGCGATTTGCGGATGTTGGAGTTGACCGGCAGCGCGTGCCTCGTCTTCGAAGCGTCGCACCATTTCGGCGTCTTCGAATTGCATCAGACATTTAATCGCAACAACCCTGCCAAGCTTCTTATCACGTGCGAGATAGACACGTCCCATGCCACCGCGTCCAATCACAGACTCGATTTCATAACCAGGAATTTTTGGGAATGACCGCACTTTCGAAAGCTCCGTTTGCATTTGAAACAGTCTAAATCGAGTTTTTCCAACCGTCGAGCAGCAAGTCCTGCGATTACCGAAAATGAATGCTAGTCCGCCTGTTTGAAACCCATCTTTTTGGCAAAAACGTCAGCATTTTCTTGCGATATTCAAACTTCGACTAGCTAATTCAGTGCCCGTTTTCGCTATAACTATTGTGCCTATTACGATGCGTTACCAAGGGAGTTGTAAAATGAAAATCATGCCGGTTCAAATTCTTTCGTATACGAGACGATTAATTGCCGCGATTTTATTGCTGTTTCTTTCGCCTGCGTTGGCTATTGCTATGCCCCAGCGGGACGATGGAGCGGTGTTGTTTCATGCGGCACCGGAAGAATGTTGGCTGTTTTCTTCTTGGTCCAACCAAGGTAGACCGGACGCCAACAGCGCGAACCAAACCGACCAACTGATGGCGGAACCGGAAGTCAAAAAATTTGTCGATGATCTCATTGACCGCGCGGGTCGCATCATGCCGATGGCGTTTATGAATGACGAGAATGGTCGGCGCGAAATTGCGGAAAAAGTCTCTCCCGCAATCGTGAATGCTATGTTTGGAAAATCAGGGTGCTTGTTCGTAGAACGTGTGGATTTTGGGGACTTTAACGCGCCGCCACGAATCGAAGCCGTCGTCCTAATTGAAGTTGGCAACGAGGCCCAGCAAGTTGTTGACGGATTTGCCAAGCTGCTCTCAAGTCCAGACACCCCAGCAAAAACCATTAAAATCGAGGGCCAAGATTTCAATAGTTTCGAACTCGATCCAAACGTCGAGGTATGCATTGGTCGACAGGGAACCCACTTGCTCATTGGCGTTGGAAAAACAGCGGTGGGAAATACGCTAAAACGGATGGCCGCTGGAAAATCTCCACAATGGCTGCTCGATTTGCAGCAACGGCATTCCCTGGAACGCCGTACCAGTCTCGGATATATCAACGCCGATTTGATTCGCGAAACGTTTTTGCCACTCGGTGGCCCAGAAGCTAAAGAAATTGTTTCAGCCCTCGGCTTAGACAATGTGCGGTCGTTGGAATCGTCAGCCGGCTACTCGGAAACAGGGATGGTGAACCGAATTCTGCTGCGAGTTGACGGCCGCCCACGCGGAATTCTAGCTCTCGCTGGCAACAATGGAATTGAGACCAGCGATTTGACCCATGTTCCCGACGATTCGATGTTCACAATCGCGTTGTCGCTCGATGGCGAAAAAATCGTTAGCTACATCCAAAGCCTGTTGACACGGTTTAGCCCAGAAGAAGCCATGAACATGGCTCAATTCATGGTTGAATTTCAAGCCCGAACTGGAGTCGACCCACAAAACGAGATCCTTGCACAACTTGGTCCAACATGGACCTTATACAACGGCGCAAGTGATGGGTGGCTTGCAGGCGTGACGCTCACAGCCACTGCGAAAGACCCACAGCGGTTGTCTGATGCGTTGGAGCAATTGGTTGAAAGCATTCGCGAACTGAGTGACGGGGACCGATACGCTCCGACGTTTCGCCAACAAACCATGGGTGATACTCAAATCACGTCGGTCATTATTCCAGGAATTCCGATGCCTGTTGAACCCAGTTGGAGCATTGTCGGTGACCGCTTGGTGGTGACATTGTTCCCTCAGGCCATTGCGCCTATCGCGAAACCGATGAAGTACGAGTCGTTGTTTGAAACTGGGAACATCGACGGGTACCGCGCAGCCTTTTCAGCTAAAGGGGAACCCGGAAAGTTATTGGGGCTGTTTCATTCCGACACGCAGTTGCAATTCGAAATGACTTATCCCTATCTCCAAGTTCTGGCCGCGATGGGCCGTAGTGCCATTGCTGATTCACGTCAGATGCCGCCAGAACTTGCGGAGGCGATTTCGTCGCTGGTTGATGGAATTGAGTTGCCACCAGCGCGATCCATTCATCGTCACTTGCTGCCAACAATCTCAATGGTACGGCAAACGAGTGCTGGATTTGAATTCGAAACACATCAAACGTTGCCAATGGTCGATGTGACGTTTACGGTTCCTTTGGGTGTTGGGTTGTTATTGCCAGCCGTTCAATCAGCACGCTCAGCCGCTCGACGCGTTCAATCGATGAATAATCTAAAACAAATTGGGCTTGCGTTGCACAATTATCACGATGTCTTCAATAGTTTTCCCCCAGCCAATTCTGTTGACGATAACGGTAAACCGTTGCTTAGTTGGCGTGTACACATTTTGCCGTACATTGAAGAGTATGCGCTATACGAACAATTTCACCTCGATGAACCCTGGGACAGTGAGCACAATCTAGAATTGTTGCAGCAGATGCCACTATCTTTTCGGTCGCCAGTCAGCAATGCTCCACCTGGAATGACAACCTATTTGGGTATCGAGGGAGACGACGGAACGTTTCCAACAGCAGAAAAGAAGAATAAAAAGGGACGACGTTTTGCTGAAATCCTCGATGGTACCAGCAACACAGTGATGGTTGTCGAAACAAGCGACGCGTTGGCTGTCGAGTGGACGAAACCGGATTCTAATTTGGGCCCAAATGGACTCGATTTGGGAACACTATTCGGTGCCTTTCCTGGCGGGACCAACGCCTTGTTTGCGGATGGCTCCGTGCAATTCATTTCCGATGCGATCGACTGGAATGTGTTCAAACAATTGATGAACATCAAAGACGGATTGCCGGGATGGGATTGGGAGTCAAAGCTCGAGCGAGAGTAGCGCTCAGGATTCTTTGGTTCCATTGGTGAAAAGCGATGCAACACAACGTCATAGAATTCGTTTTCCGAGGCTGCGTTCAAGGCGTGGGGTTTCGTTTCGCGACGCGAGAAATCGCTCGGAGGCTGAATATCACTGGGTGGGTTTGCAACGAGCATGACGGTTCGGTGCGTGCGACGGTTTATGGCAGCGCGGCTCAAAGTCGAGAACTTGTCCGTGAACTTCGCGAACACTTCGGTGACCAAATTTCAGAAATCAATGAACGCGAATTGTCGACAACGACTGCCCCTTCAAGTTTTGAAATCCATCGCTAGGGAATTCGAAGTGAGCTAAAGGCATTCGAAGTGAGCCGAAGCCCATGGCAACTAACCTCCTCGCCTCAAGCATCAACGATCACACGCATCGACCATACTAGGTTTACGGGCAAATCGACCCAACGACTTACGTCCATCGGCTCACGTTCTTCGATTTCATTGGGAGATCGGCTAGGCACGGTTCACGCCGACTAATCGTCGTCTTTGTCGGTTTCTTTGGTAGGGTTGACTTGATCACTCAACGGTTTGGCGCGCATGGCTTCCTTCGTTTGGTTCAGAATCTGAACGCGTCGCTGATGAGCTCCGAGCGTACGTTCTCCGGCGAAACCAATCGTCTCGTGTAGCTCTGAAGCGCGGGCCTTCATGTCTTCGAAATCTTTGAACTCATAGTTTATCGAAGCAGTAAACGAAACACCCAATTCAATATCGCCATGTTTACCAGGAATAGCATTTGCATATTCTGAAAACTCGGGAAAGTGCGTCGCAAATTCTTTCACGTCGTCACGATTAAAAAAGCGAGTGATCTTGACCTTCATCGCGCTGTTGTCAGAGTTTTGAATCAGTTCGAAACGTCGCCAAGCTGTATGGTCAACCAACTCGTCGATTGTCAGCGTCGCCTCAAGTCCGTCTGACTGAGAATGCATGTTAACGTTGCGCATGGGCTCTCCATCAATGCCAAGCCATCGCGGGAATTTAATCGGCTGAGTCGATTGTTCCGTGTTGGCAACGCCCTGTTTGTTTTCGACTGCACGAGCAACATCATCAACAAGAACTTGTTGAGGCGATCCAACGACTCCCTGGGGTTCGCCTGGACGCGGTACATCGTCGATCAAATCTTTTTGGGCAACCGCGGATGTTGCCAGGACTACAGTAACGAGGACGATTGGAGCAACGCAACGAGCTAGGATTTGAATTGCGTTCATTAAGATTTTTCCTCTCAAAAACAGGCGAAATACGGCATGCCGGCGAGACAAATTTCCAGCCCACTAGAAGCCTATGGTGCCTTTCAACAGCGTGAAGTCATTATGTACGAAATGGTACCTTGGGACCACACGGATTTTGTCTCGGACTCGGAAGCCTAGGTCAATTCAAGACGAAAATGCCGTCAGATCTGGCACTGCGCGACGAAATGAGCCGGCGTTCGCCACGCAGAGTCCTATTTGCTTTGGTTTCGAATCTTTTTGGCTCTCGATCAAATTCGATGGTTTGACTAGAATCGGTTGGCTTCCGGCGAGGCAACTAAATACCAGCCCGAAGCGCAAGCGAGTGAACATACAACGCCACCAAACGTTCACCTTTGGTGCGTCGTGCACATCTTATTGCACCGTCCATAACGACTCTTTTTTCCGCGACGATCCACGAATGACTGATTCATCAGAAACAAAACACAAGCTTTACATCGAAACCGTCGGCTGCCAAATGAATATTTTGGATAGCGAAATGGTGGTTGCGGACCTGCGCCGTCGCGGCTACGAACTTACTGACAACACCCAAGACGCGGACACGATTCTGTTCAACACTTGCAGCGTTCGACAACACGCCGAAGACAAAATTTATTCAGCGCTCGGTCGCCTGCGACTCACCAAACAAAAGCATCCGGAAAAGATTATTGGCGTGATGGGCTGCATGGCTCAGAAAGACCAAGGCCGCATTTTCCAACGCGCTCCCTACGTGGACTTGATCGTCGGGCCGGGCCAACTGCAACAAGTCCCCGACCTCATCGAACGCGCTCGCTCGGGCGAACGGCAGCAATCGGCGTTAAGCCTTGAACGAACCGCTGGGGCCGCCGCCGACATTCGCCGCAGCCATGAAACATTTGATCCGCTTCGCGACCCAAGCATGCGACCGACACCCTTCCAGGCCTACCTCCGAATTCAAATCGGTTGCGACAAATTCTGCACATACTGCATCGTTCCCATGACACGCGGGCCCGAACAAGGCCGCCCCCCGCGCCAGATCGTTGACGAAGCGCGCATCCTGGCTGACCAGGGCACAAAGGAAATCACGCTCCTCGGACAAACAGTCAACAGTTACCGATACAAAGACGCGGATGGCATGACTGACATGGCCGACTTGCTGGGCATGCTGCATGAGATCGACGGAATTCAACGCATCAAATTCGTCACGAATTATCCGAAGGACATGACGTACAAATTACTTGAAACCATTCGCGATTTGCCGAAGGTTTCGCCCTACCTGCATGTGCCTGCCCAAAGCGGTTCGAACGACGTGCTGAAACGAATGAAGCGCGGTTACACGGTCGAGGACTATTACGCGATGATGGATCGCATTGAAGAAACACTTGGCGATCGCGCCTCGGTATCCAGTGATTTTATCGTTGGCTTCTGCGGCGAGACCGAAGCAGAGTTTCAGATGACCGTCGATTTGGTGAAGCGATGCCGGTTCAAAAACAGCTTTATCTTCAAATACAGCGAACGACCTGGCACGAAGGCTTCGGAGCACCTGCCAGATGATGTTCCAGAAGAAACCAAAAAACGTCGCAACAATGAACTGCTTGCGATTCAAAATGTGATCAGTGAAGAAGACAACCATCGGTTCCTCGGCCAAACAGTGGAAGTTCTCGTCGAAGGCCCAAGCAAAAAAGCGGACTTGGCCGCCGCCGCTGGCACGCCTATCCAGCTTACGGGCCGCACTCACGATGATCGAATCGTGGTTTTCGATGGCAACCCAAGGTTGGTCGGCGAGCTAGTAAAAATCGGCATCTACGACGTCAGCCCTTTCACACTACTGGGCACCGTCATGACCGAACACCTCACGATGCTCGTGTGAGTGTTAGGTGGATGTAGGGGAATCGAGATTGGCACGTCGCGATTTTTTGGACCAGCGGCGTAATACGATGTACACGATACTGAGCGCGGCGATCCATCCGACAATGATGAACGCATTCGCAACGAGAAACAGCACCGTGTTTTCAAAACGCCGCTGATTGCGACCGATCGCCTCGGACCATTCGGTTTGGATTCGTCGGCTCAAGACGGGCTGTTCGGAAGGCACAAACGTTTTTTCTTCGCTGACGTTCAAGTAGACGGTTGACATGCCGACTTGGTTTTGAAGGTAACGAATGCGGCCCTCCATCCGTTCAATCTCCAAACGAACGCGCGAGAGTTCTCGTTCAACCGCGATTAGGTCTTCGATCTTCGACGAGTCCTTTTCAAGCAGCTTTGAGATTTGTTCTTCGAGTTTGCGGCTGCTGGTGATGCGAGCTTCGAGATCCAAGAATTCTTCAGTGACTTCCTGCGCATCTTCGGTCATTGACTCGGGAACACCAAGTCCGCTAACGGAACTCAAAAACTCACGATAACGATCGACGGGAACGCGAATCGTCCAACTACCGCTGCGCCGTGTGCCTTGCATTCGATCGACGTTGGTTGCCGAAACATAACCGCCGAACTGCTCGACCAAACGATTGACTTGCTCCGGTAGCGGTCCGAAGTCTTCGACTTTGACGCTGACGCGCGCGGTGTAGATGATCTTGCGATTGGGATCGACCGCAGGCAATTTGGCGTAAAGTTCCTGAGGAAGTTTTCTATTCGATTCGCCTTCCTTGCCGGCAACCAATCCCTTTCTTATCCCATCCGAACCCATCGTGCTCATGGTTTCCGTGCGGTCGCTTTTATACGAGGTAGCGACAGCCGATTCGTGACGACTGCATCCAACGAGACAGCCAATGGCCAACACTAAGAATGCACTCTGCGCAATCAACGCGCGTTTGCTGGAAGTTAGCAGACGATTTCGATTCAACACTTGATGATTCCTCAAAAAAATTTCCCTATCGATTACGAACAACGCAATACATGATAAAATCTCACTCAGAGCAACTTTTGTTGGACGTCGGCCAGCGAATCCAGTTCCAACGGATTGCGGTCATTCTGGTGCTTCGAGAAATAATTGGCGTTGTTTAGTGGCCCGCAGCGGTAGCAAGGGATTAGCCGATTAGCCCTTGCTGACG